>JAPYQV010000063.1 GCA_029937205.1 Alphaproteobacteria bacterium | reverse complement strand
CCCGTGCCATGAAGGCGTCCCAATCATAAGGGTCGGATTCGTAACGATCCGCCAGTTCGGACAACCATTTGCGCTGAGCGTCGGTCAAGGACATGCCGGAATCCAATATACCGCGCAGATCCCGCAATTTTTCGCGGGCGGCCAGTATGTCTTCATTGACACGCAGAACGACCGGCAGGATGGCCTTGATGAACACGCGCTTTCGCGTTTCCACCGAAGTGACGTCGGCAATGTCGGCAGGCAGTTGTTTGAGATAGAGACGCGGTACGTTATTTCCCAATTCGCGCACATTCGCCAAATCATAATCGATCTGCTCGAAATGCGCGTCCAACGCCGCGACGCTTCCGATATGGCCATCGGTTGACGTTGAATCCAAGGATGCCATTGTGATCGGCTGTTTCCCGACCGGCTTTGGCAAGGGCAACTGAATGACCGCCGTGGTGGGTGAGTGGCTGTCTGTCTCCGGCTTGACCGGCGCTGGTAAAAATTCGTCGAGCTCAATTTTTGCGTTGGTGGAAAACAGCGCCGGCGTGTCCGATGTTAGATCAGCAGGCATCTCGAAGGAGACAAACGCGAAATTTTTGGCGAATGCGTTTTGGAACGCCCGGTAAGTCTTACTTCTCCCACGCATTTTGGCGCGCACAAACGCCTGTTCGCTGGTCGCCAGAGCGGCGCGCACGATGGGCGTATCGTTTTCCGCCCGAGCGGGCGCCGCAGGCGACACGATCAGGGTCTCTACAGCGACAGGCTGTACCGGCACTGCTGGTGACACGATCAGAGTTTCTACGGCAATAGTTGGCGCAGGAGGTGCGACTGTCGGCGCGGGAGGAGCGAGCGAAAGGACCAGGGTCTGCGCCGCAACTGAGGGTGCCGGAATGGCAGGATCTGCGACCGGTTTAATGGCGAGGGCGGATACAGCAATCGTTGCGCTGCCCAGAATCGCCAGCGCCGGCACAAACAGCGGTACATGCGCCCACGGCAGGGCAGGTTCCGGCGCCCCATTAGAATTGTTTTTATTGTTTTTCATCGCCGAATCACCCGTACAACCTCTTCCCCATCGGTCGCCGTACTTGCCGGACCCGAATGTCTCGTTGCCCGCAGCTAGACCGCGCGCACCTCAACAACTTCGGGGATGTAGTGGCGCAGCATGTTTTCGATACCCATTTTTAAGGTCGCGGTTGAGCTTGGGCAGCCCTGACACGCGCCCTGTAACTGCACCATCACCACACCGTTTTGGAACCCCCGGAACACAATATCGCCGCCATCCATGGCGACGGCCGGGCGCACCCGCGTTTCCAGCAAATCCTTAATTTGGCCAATAATTTCGGCATCGGGGCCGTCCTCAGCGCCGTCCGTCATAGCGTCGCCAAGATCTGCGGAATCCAGCATCACGGGTTTGCCCGAGACGAAGTGCTCCATGATGATGCCTAAAATGACCGGCTTGAGCATTTGCCAATCTGCATCATCCGTCTTGGATACGGTCACGAAATCATTACCGAAAAATACGCCGACGACTTCGTCGATCAGGAAAAGGCGCGCCGCCAAGGGCGAGCGCTCGGCCGCTTCCACATCACGAATGTCAATCGTCCCCTCGGCCAGCACCGTTTGTCCCGGAAGGAACTTCAAGGTGGCTGGATTCGGGGTCTGTTCAGTTTGTATGAACATTCCGTCGTCTACCTGTAGCGAACGGCGATCATTGATTGATCGCTCAAATTCGCACCGGGAATGTGGGCCAGAGTGAGGCAGGAATCAAGTGCTGAACGGAAGCCATTGGACGAGAAGGTAAATATATAGTTAAGAAATACGAAAGAGTTTTGCAGATTGCCATTTTGCCGGAACCGAGGAATCTGGCGCCTGTCGCCAGGTCAGGCCATTCGGCGAGGATTATTCTATGTCAGATTGCGAAGCTGTTGATCGCTGAGATTTCCCGGCACCACCACCAGGGGGATATTGAGACGCCCGGCAAGCTGACCGGCGAGCCACGATATCAGGGATCCGTGGCCATCATCGGGCGGCGCGGCGCCGACCACGAGCAGATTGATCGATTCACTCTCATCTATGTAGCCAAGAATTTCTTCGCCGATCCGGCCTTCACGCAAATGAAGAGATGGCTTCGTGCCCAGCATGGTTTCCACTTCACCGGCCAATCGCTCAAGCATCACCTCGGCTGCCTCGCGGGTTTCCTCGCGCATGCGCTCGCCGACCGCTGCCCAGTGCTGAAATTCGGGCGGTTGCGTGACGTGGAGTAGAGCGACAGCGCCACCGGAATTTTGCGCCCGCATGGCGGCAAACCGGGCCGCCACCGCGGAATGATCGTCATGCGCCACACAGACCAGAAAAGTGATCTGACCGGCAATATGTTCTTTGCCGTGGGCAGTCTTGGAATCAGTCATGGGCCAGCCTCACTCAATGATCAATTCTTTCGAAAGGCAATGCCGCCAACCCATCCTGCCATCAGCGCTGCGGCGATAGCAAGCAGACCGTAGAGCGCGCCATGCTCCTTGGCGAAGTCATATAAATCGGCGGAAATGCCTGATTTCACCACACTGAGATACGATTCACGCCGGCTCAGCACTTCACCTTCATGCACCAATAGGGTTTCCGCCACATAAACTCCGATCGGTACATTGCCGGGCAGTATCAGCGTGGCGCGAAACAGAGCGTCGTCGATGACCACGACGTTGCCGGCGGTTGGCGCATAGAGCGCTTCTTGGGTGCGAGAGCGGCGCACGGCGTCGCGAAAGGCGCTGACTTCGTCGGATGTACGCATCCAGATGGTGTTGAGCAGAATATGATCACTGCCGATTTGATTCCGGTTGAGCCCGTCGGTGTCCAATATCTCATCGATCGGGCGCGACGCTGCGAGGGCATAAAATTGTGGGACATCGCGAAACGCAACGGAATCGCGGTTGATCCATATTCCGGCGACCCGGCGTTTGCGCCGCACCACAATGGGCGCCTCGGGGCCGCGCAAGGTGATGATGATATCGCCGGGCTGCGATTTGACGCCGAACAGGATTATTGAGGTGCCGTGAAAGCTTGAATCGACTTCGATGGTTTGCGGCGAGATATCGACCAGAAGCGGCGCTTCATCGGCACTGGCTGGTGCGAACAAACTGCTCCACAAGACCAAAAAAAGGGCCAGCAAGGGCGCGTGGTTGAGGCCATAGCGCCGCATCAGAGCGCCGCCATGAGTGACATGGAGAAGAGATCGTCCGGGCGTGCCACCAAGCCGTAAAGCAGGCGCCCGCCGACGGCCAGAACCAGGATGGCCAGGAGACCGCGCAAATATTCGCCCTGAAGCCGAAGCCCGAAACGGGTGCCATATTGCGCGCCAACCACCGCACCCGCCGCAAGCAGCAATGCCAGGATAATATCCACATTGTGATTCTGATAGGCGTGCGCGAATGACGATACAGTGCTGACCACGACGATGCCGAACAGCGAGGTGCCAACGACGACGCTGGTTGGCATGCCGATCAGGTAGATCATCACCGGAATCATGATGAATCCGCCGCCCACACCCATGAACGCCGCCAGCAAACCCATCAGGAAGCCGACAATAACGGGCGGCACGGCGCTCACATAGAGTTATGAGCGGCGAAAGCGCATTTTCAGCGGCAGGCCGTGAAACCAATTATGTTGATGCGCCTTACGCCGTTGCCGGGTGCCCCGGCGGAGTGCGGCGTGTAACGATTCGGCACCCATGAGGCTGCCGACAATGGTTAGAAACACGACATAGAAGAGCGAGATGACGAGATCGATCTGGCCCGCCTCGCGCAAAGCGCGGAACAGCCAGACACCGAGCCACGCGCCGCCGATACCGCCGCTGAACAACAGCGCGCCCATGCGGAAATCGACGTTTCCGCGCCGCCAATGGGCCATCATGCCCGAGACCGATGAGGCGACAATCAGAGTGGTGCCGGTGCCCACCGCGACAATAGGTGGCACGCCGAGAAAGATCAGCAGCGGCGTCATCAGGAAGCCGCCGCCGACGCCGAACAAGCCGGACATAAAACCGATCGCCGCACCGAGGCCGAGCAACAGAAACACGTTGGTCGAGATTTCTGCGATCGGCAGATAAATTTCCATTTGCGTGTCGCGCCTGGGACGCCGTCTCCTTAAGACCGCTTTGGGTATCGCGCCAGAATGCCCCCAAAGGCAAGCAGATTATTACCGGTGCATTCTCACGGATCGAGGAGGCCGATGATTTTCTTGATTTCGGCTAAATTGGGTTCGGCCATAGCGGCGGCACGCTCGGCGCCGTTTTTCAGGACAGCGTCGATATGGTCTTCGGCAGCCAATAAGCGCCGCATTTCAGCGGCAATAGGCTCGAGCGTCGCGGCGGCGAGGTCCGCCAGTTCAACCTTGAACTCGGCGAATCCCTTGCCGGCAAATCGCGCCGTCACGGCGCTGATGCTTTCCGCACTGAGGGCGGCGTATATACCGAGCAGATTCGCCGCTTCCGGGCGATTTTCGGGATCGTAGCTCATGCCCGGTTCCGAATCCGTTTTGGCGCGGCGAATCTTGCGCTGAATGGTCTCGGCATCATCGGTCAGATTAATGCGCGAATTTTCCGATGCGTCCGATTTGCTCATCTTGGCGCGCCCGTCACGCAGGCTCATCACGCGCGTTGCCTCGCCCAGGATCAGCGGCTCGGGCAAAGGAAAGTATCCTTGGTCGTAGAGTCTGTTGAACGCGCCGGCGATATCGCGCGACAACTCCAAATGCTGCTTTTGATCCTCTCCGACCGGCACATGGGTGGCGCGGTAGAGAAGGATGTCGGCAGCCATCAATACCGGGTAGGCGTAAAGCCCGAGCACCGCATTTTCGCGTTTCTTGCCGGCCTTCTCCTTGAACTGGGTCATGCGGTTGAGCCAGCCCAGCGGGGTGACGCAATTGAACAGCCAGGCGAGCTCGGCATGGCACGATACCTGGCTCTGATTGAAGATGATCGAGCGCTCCGGATCGATGCCGGCAGACATCAGGCCGGCCGTAACTTCGCGCGTGTTGGCGGTAAGTTCGGCCGGGTCCTGGGCAACCGTAATGGCGTGCAAATCGACGATGCAATAAATGCATTCATAGTCGTTCTGCATCCCGACCCAATTCTTGATCGCACCGAGATAATTGCCGAGATGCAAATTACCGGTCGGTTGAACACCGGAGAATATCCGATTCATGGCCACCTGCTTGTCCGAAAATGAGGCGCTGAAACCGCTGCTATGGGCTTCAGAGCGCCGGATTTATGGCGCGCCGGCCGGCCCCGGTCAAGAGAGGCGCACGGGATCCGTTCAAGCCGCGCCGTCTTTGCTGCCGGGCTCACTATCGCGCGAACGCCAGAAATTCCTGAGATCGGCCACATAGGCCGCGCCGACGGCACGCGCGACCAAGCCATAAACCAGTATGCCGGTGAACATCAGGGCGAGCAGGCTGCCGACACCGGTGCCGAGCGATGCGCCAAGTGGCCCGGCCAGGGCCGAAGAAACCGCCCACAAGGCGGCCGCCATGGCCGCCGTCGCCACCAGCATGCGAGGTATTCGTTGGCGTAAACGCTGATCGGCGGTGAAAAAGCCGCGCCGGTGCAGGCCGCGCGCCAGGAGTGCCGCGTTGAGCCAGCCGGAGAGCGACGTCGCGAGCGCGATGCCGACATGGCCCAGTGGCCCCATTAAAATTAGATTGAGAGCAACATTGACGGTCAGGCATACGATGGCGATTCGCACCGGTGTTTTGGTGTCCTGGCGGGCGAAATAACCTGGCACCAATACCTTGATCATGACGAACGAAGGCAGGCCGGCAGCATAGGCAATCAGCGCATCGGCCGAGGCTAGGGTTGCCGCCGCGCTGAAGGCGCCACGCTCAAAGAGAACGGAGATTGCCGACTCGGCGATGATCATTAACGCGGCGGCGGCGGGGAGCGTCACCAGGAGCGCGCCCTCAATGGCCCGGTT
The DNA here is from genome assembly GCA_029937205.1 of Alphaproteobacteria bacterium. Taxonomy (GTDB): domain Bacteria; phylum Pseudomonadota; class Alphaproteobacteria; order UBA828; family UBA828; genus PTKB01. The sequence goes on along the minus strand of JAPYQV010000063.1, from coordinate 4,110 downwards.
CTGGGCGTGCCCGGCGGCTTCGTCCTCGGCGGCGCGAAGCTGGCGCGACAGTAGCGGCAAAAGCGCTGTGCCGACGGCCACGCCGATCACACCGAGCGGCAGTTGATTGATCCGGTCGGCATAGTAGAGAAACGAGATCGCGCCTTCCGGTAACAACGAAGCGATAATGACGTCGACCACCAGATTGATTTGCGCCACACCGGCGCCGAGCGCCGCCGGGGCGATGATAATAAGCATGTGTTTGACGCGCGGCGTCAGGCGCGGGCGCGGCAATCTGAGGGCAATGCCGGCGCGCCTGAGTGCCACGATGAGCCAGGCAAATTGCAGCACGCCGGCGGCAGAGACGCCAATCGCCAGCGCATGACCAGGCGTTTCGGTCCATTGCGAAAGACCAAGAAGGGCGCCGATCAATGTGAGGTTGAGGATAATCGGTGCGGCGGCGGCAGCGGCAAAACGGTAGAGCGAATTAAGCACCCCGCCCAACAGTGAAACCAACGATATGAACAGGATATAGGGGAAGGTGATGCGGGTGAGCTGAACCGTAAGATCGAATTTCTCCGGGTCGTCGGCGAAGCCCGGCGCCAGCACATATATCAGCCACGGCATGACGATTTGCGCGACAACCACCAACAGCAACAGAACGCAAAGCAGGACGGCCAGGACTTCCTCGGCGAAGGCCTTGGCGGAGGCGCGGCCATTCTGTTCCAACTCGCTTGAGAAAAGCGGCACGAAAGCCGCGTTGAAAGCGCCTTCGGCAAACAGGCGGCGAAGAAAGTTGGGCAGCTTGAAGGCAACGAAGAAGGCGTCCGACACCGGTCCGGCGCCAAGCATGGCGGCAATCAGAATATCGCGGATGAAGCCAAGCAGCCGCGAGCCCAGCGTATAGCCGCCGACGGTCGCCACCCAACGCCCCAATGCCATGGCGCCCGCCTATTCCGCCGCTGCGGTTATGGTGGCCGATATAGGCGCCTCCAGGGCGCTCAGCAACTGGCTGCGCACCCGGGCGATATCAGCCTTCTTGGTCACCTGCATGCCATAGCGATCCTTGACATAAAACACATCCACCGCCTGCACGCCGTAAGTCGAAATATGCGCCGTGACGATCGACAGGCCGAGATCGGTCAGCGCACGGCCGATATCATAAAGCAGTCCCGGACGATCGCGGCCGTTGATCTCGATAACCGTGTGCTGGCTGCTTGCCTGGTTGTCGACCAATACACGCGGCGTCACCTGAGCGGCGCGGCTACGTGCCGGTAGGCGTTGCCTGCCGTGCAGCATGCCATCCACTTGCACCATGCCATCCAATGGGGTCGCGCCGGTCAGCGCCTGTTCAAGCAGGCTGAGGATGCGGGCCAGCTTCTCCTGGTTGTCGAACGGGCCGCCCAGAGCGTCCTGTACCCAAAAGCCGTCGAGCGCCATGCCGTCTGAAGTGGTGAATACTTTGGCGTCGACAATGCTGGCGCCGGCAGCGGCCATGGCACCCGCCACAGCGCTAAACATGCCAGGCTGGTCCTTGGCGTAGAGCGTGATCTCGGTGACGGCGCGCTGGGTGTCAATTCGGGTATCCAGCTCAAGTAGCGCACCGCGCGAATCGGCGTCACGGACCAGGCGGGCGTGGCGCGCATGAGTGGCGCTGTCGAAGGCCAGCCAGTAGGGCGGAAAGAGCCGGTCGGTGAAGGCGGTGATCTCGCTGCCGAGCCAATCGACGAGCGTGTCGCGTAAAGCGCCCTTTGCTGCGGCAACGCGCCCGGCCTTGCCCGCGGCTTCATGTCCGCCGGTCATGACCTCTTCGGCACGGTGATAAAGCTCGCGCAGAAGCGCGCCCTTCCAGGCATTCCAACGTCCCGGTCCGACGGCGCGGATATCGGCAGCGGTCAGAACCAGCAACAGGCGCAGGCGCTCGACCGACTGCACCCGGGCGATAAAATTGGCCAGCGTTTGCGGGTCGTTCACATCGCGTTTGAAGGCGGTATCGCTGAAAATCAGATGATGGCGCACGAGCCAGGCAGCCTGCGCGGTTTCCTCGGCGGAGAGGCCGAGACGCGGCCCCAGCCGATTGACGATGCGTTCGCCGGCCTCGGAATGGTCGTGCCGCCCGCCCTTGGCGATATCGTGCAGAAAGAGCGCCAGATAGAGCACGCCGCGCGACAGGATCTTGGGCGCGATCTGGCTCGCCAGCGGCAAATCCTCGGCCAGCTCGCCGCGCTCGATTTGCGACAATATGCCGATCGCGCGCACGGTATGCTCATCCACGGTATAGACGTGATACATGTCATGCTGTGTTTGGCCGACGATGCGCCCGAACTCTGGAATAAAGCGCCCCAGAACGCCCGCCTCGTTCATCATCCGGAGCCCGATTTCGGGCGCCTCGGCATCGCTCAAGATGTCCATGAACAGCCGGTTGGCTTCATCATCCTCGCGTAATTCGCGATTGACCAACGGCAGGCTTTGATGCACCAGGCGCAGCGTGCGCGGGTGAATATCCTGGCCGCCTGTTTGCGCCAAGCGAAACAATTTGATCAGGCGCGCCGGCCGTTCCTTAAATATCGCTTCGTCCGCCACAGCGAGGCGCCCGCCCTCGGTGCGCAAGCCATCCGCCGCCGGCGAGGGGCCGGCCGCGCCGCGCCGCCGGGGCGCCTTGTCGAGGCGATCCGCTTCGAGCGAGGCGCAGAGGACGCGGGTTAACTCGCCGACCGATTTTGCGACCAGGAAATAATGCTTCATGAAACGTTCGACAGCGAGATTGCCGTCGCGGTCGCCATAACCCATACGCCGCGCGATTTCCGGCTGCAGATCGAAGGACAGGCGGTCTTCTGCCCGCCCTGAGGCAAGATGCAGGTGAGCGCGCACCTTCCACAAAAATCCCTCGGCACGGGCAAAGCGGACCTGCTCCTTGCGGGTCAGCAAGCCGCGTTCGATCAAATCGGCGTAGCGATCCACCCGGTAGAGATATTTGGCGATCCAGAACAATGTGTGGAGATCTCTGAGGCCGCCTTTGCCATCCTTGATATTGGGCTCCACCAGATAGCGTGAATCGCCGGTGCGAAGGTGCCTGGCATCGCGCTCGGCCAGCTTGGCGGCGACGAATTCACCTTCGCTGCCGGGCACAATCTCATCGCGAAAGCGCTGGCGGAGATCAAGAAAGAGCGCTTCATCGCCGCACAGATAGCGCGATTCGAGGAGGCCGGTGCGGATCGTCATATCGCTCCGCGCGCGGGCCAGGCAATCATTGATCGAGCGTGTCGCCTGGCCAACTTTGAGACCCATGTCCCACAGCATGTAGAGCACATATTCGACCACCTGCTCGTTGCGGGCGGTGAGTTTCCAAGGATGGAGAAACAGCAGGTCGATATCGGAATGGGGCGACAGATCGGCGCGGCCATAGCCGCCGACGGCAATCAGGCTGAGGCGGGCGCCGCTCGTGGGGTTGGGCTCGGCGAAAATCCGGCTTGCCGCATGATCGTAAACCGCGTGCAGGATTTCATCGGTCAAAAAGGTATAGCCCGCGACCAGGGCGCCGCCGCGTGCGCCGGCATCGAGGCGGGATTCCAGTTCCGCGCGGCCGCGTGCGAGAAACCCCTTGCAGAGCGCGAGCGCTTCGGCGCGCTTGCCGCCCTCGCCAGGGCGCCACGCGCTCGCCGCCAGTGCCGCATCGAGTGCGGCGCGGTCCAAAATATCGCTCTGCCGTCCGGCCTTAACCATAATTCGCGCTTATTTTCGCCCCCTATTGGATGTGTGTATATGACCCCTGATGCCGCGCGGCTAGCGCAAAAACATGGCATTAATCCCATTCAGGGCCTTGTAAAGCTCGGTGAATTGGCACGAGAAGGCACTCGGCGACAATCGGAGCCCGGCCTTACCAAGCCGTCGGCGTATCTCCGCCAGGCTGCGTTCGCCGTTTACCTGGGCAGCGATTTCAGCAGCGTTCTCGGGCAACAACAGGCGAATTTTGGCGCCGTCAAAATCCAGGGAAATAGCGGGCGCGCCTTTCAGCTGCCCGGCCAGTGCCGCGCCGGACTCTTCGTTTAGCATCGGAATCGCCGTTTGTGCGTGCGGCTGAAGCGGGATATTCCGGCCGGCGCTAGCGTGCACCAGGTAGCAGATATGCAC
>JAPYQV010000062.1 GCA_029937205.1 Alphaproteobacteria bacterium | reverse complement strand
GCTGAACACGGATTCCCGAATATCCAATCTGCTGTCTACAACACCTTCTACGTCCAACGTCATTTGCTCAGGCGAGCCAAAACCAATGGCTGACGCCCGTCATTAGGTCCGCTTTTGGCCAGCCCTTCGAGGGCTGGTTTTTCTGTAAGGTAACTGTCACCTTCGGGTGGCCCGGTAGAGGGGCGGAAGTTAGTGTCAAAGGGAAAGGCTTTAAAGTGCTATCGCCTTGCTGCATATCCGTCTTCGGAGCATACTTAGCGCTTGTTGATGGTTTTTAAGGAGCGGCACGATGGCGGCAACCCCACAAGCAATAATGGAAATTCCGGAAGCACTACACCGTGCGCCGGACGATTTACCTTTCGTACATTTCACCGACGGCGTGACGTTTCAGCTTCTTCAGGTTGATATCGAGGGTGGCCTTTGGGTCCTGCGTACTCGTTTCAATCCAGGCGTCACGCTGCCGCGACATAAACATACCGGCGAAGTGAATGCAGTGACCTTTTCCGGCGCGTGGAAGTACCTCGAGTATCCGAACACTGTGAACCGCGCAGGTTCCTATCTTTACGAGCCGGCCGGCTCGATACACACCTTGACCACCGACGTAGAGGGCGTCACCGAGATCTCGGATGTGTGGTTCGCTATCCGCGGCGCAAATCTCAACCTCAACGATACCGGCGAGGTAGAGAGTATCGTCGATGCAGGCAGCATCTTGCAGCATTACTATGACGAATGCGCCAAGGCGGGTTCACCGACGCCAATCGTGATCGGCGCATGATGGAGCCGCTTACGGAATTCAAAGGCCCAAACGAAAAACGAGACATGGTGGCAAAGCTTTTCACAAAGCTGGCAACAAGGCGGTGGCCTTTTTTTTCGCGTGACTCCTCGCTAATCGCGTTATTGCCCCGCCGACACCCAGGATTGCCAGAGACGCCGCCATCCCTGACAGAATGTCCATATTCGTGTCGAACCACGTAAATATGGCACTTGGCCCGTCCAAAAGAGAGAGAACTGGAGACCCACGATGGCGCAAGAAGTGCAAGGTGCGGAAGTCCGGGCCGTAACGGTTCCGAACCATCCTCCAAGCGGACGCTATTCGCAGGCTGTGATCTCAGACTCCGCCTGCCTCGGCCATATTGCGGGGCAAGTGGCGGTGCGAGATGAACAAGTTCTCTGCGTGGGTGACGCCCGCGGTCAGGCTCGCATCGCGTTCGATAACCTCGGCCTCGTGCTCGACGAGCTCAACGCGCAATGGTCGAACGTCTGCTCCTTAAGACTCTACATCGTTGGCGAGGAAAACCTTCCTTCGGTCGGCGAGGTCTATCGCGAATGGGCGATCGACTGGGCTCCCGCGTCGACGGTGGTGTTCGTGCAAGCCTTGTTCCGTCCGGAAGTGCTGATCGAGGTCGAGGCGGTGGTCGCGCTCGATAGGCGCCCAGCAACGAAATAACGGCGCGCCACCGGCGCGTTTACTGCCGTTCGCGATCCAAGTCGGAGTACCGCTCAGCCTGGTAGAGCACTGCCTTCGGGAGGTAGGGGCCGGTCGACCAGAGCGCTTTTGCACCTCCCTGATAGGTCAGGCTACTCCTATAGCGGAGATCTCGAACGCCAGATACCCGGGCCCTATTCGGGTTTTTCGATCCGAGGATCGAGGCTGCAGGGAGCCTCAACATTCAAGTCGATCAAAAAATTTCAAAATTTTTGCCGGAAATAGGAGCCATTGCCCAGACCGTCTAAATGCTCAGCGTCCTAGCTGAGTCGATAGCGCGGCCAGACCGGGTAGATTGCCCCTTCGCGGGATGTCTGCTTTACAGCGGAAACCGGACATGCGTGTTCAGCCATCCTAGGTCACTCTTTCAGGAAACAGGGGCTCGCCATTAAGGCCGGTAGCTGAACGACACCGGACCGGGGCTTAAAGTTCGGACGGCGAAATTTATCCAACGGCACAAATTGGACCGGGTGGCCCGCGGATCTATGATCTCCTCGATCTCGAAATATTCCGCCGATCGAAAAGGCGACGATCGCGCATCAATCCTCCTCCTTTTTCTCGACATACCATTTCGCAGAGGATCTCGACTTCGGGCTTTGCGGAACTTTTCGAAGGCGATAGTCGCCAATCCATTGATTAGCAATTTTCTGCAAGATAGTGCTAAATCCCTTAGTGCTAAATCCCTTAGTGGTAAGTCGCTCAATCGGTACCAGGTCGGAGATCGCCCACTCAAGATCCGAAAGGGGTAGGCCACCCGAAACGGGCTTGTAGAGTGCGGCTTAGGGATCAACATGGGGGACGCAAATTGCTGATCTGTTTCTTGTGGGAGAGGACATCCATGTTCGCATCGTCGGCCGACCCGAAGTTTCCCCGTCTCGGGCACATCACGGGCCGGCTCTGAAGTGAGTTCGGTGGCCATTACGCCCACACCAGATCTGCGGCTGATCAGCATTGATGTCGGCGGAACATTTACAGATGTGCTCTCTGTTGACGCAAATGGGGCAATTAACAGCTACAAGATGCCCTCGGTCGCACCTGAGCGTTTCGCTCGCGCACTCGATGATACGCTCGGACACCTCACCTCCAGCGATGAACTACTTTACAGCACAACGATTGCGCTCAATAAGCTACTCGGCGGTGAAATTCCGCGGATCGGGCTGGTTGTTACCAGCGGATTTCGGGATATCCTAGAAACGGCGCGGCTACCGGCAAGTGCCGGGGAAGTGGCACCGAGCCAGCTGCCCCCTCGACTGGTTGGACTTGAGTGGGTGCGCGAAGTCAGCGCGCGTCTCGAAGCAAGTGGCATTGAACGAAAGCCGGTCGATTACGAGCAGATCAAAGGTATTGCGCGAGAGTACGCCGCTGCTGATATCCGTGTGGTCGCCGTCGCTATGTTGCACAGTTATCTCAATCCAGAGCATGAAGATGCGATCTCGGCCATCTTTGCCGAGGTCGCACCTGAGATTGAAATTGTACGCTCTAGCAAAGTACTCCCGGAATTGCGCGAGTATGAACGGACGCTCGCGACCGCACTTAATGCCTGTCTAATCCCAGTACTTGCCGGCCACCTCGACAGCCTACGTCAGGTGGCGGGTGATGCCCTGCGGCGAATTTGGCTCATGCAATCGAATGGCGGATTGGCGAGCGCCGAGAGTATTTCCCACGAACCGCTAACCACAGCGTTGTCTGGGCCCAGTGCTGCGGTCGTCGGCATGCGCTGGTTAGGCGAACAGAGCGGCCTAGCAAATGTGATCACATTCGATGTCGGGGGAACATCAACTGACGTCGCTCTGATCTCCGATGCAAAGTACACGCTGACTACCGCCGGCACCGTGGCTGGCTTTCCACTCAAGGCACCAATGCTTGACGTGTTATCGATTGGCGCAGGCGGTGGCTCGGTCGCGTATGAGGCGGCCGACCATCGCTGGCATGTCGGCCCCGAAAGCGCCGGGGCCCGCCCTGGCCCTGCATGTTACGGAAACGGCGGCGATGTCCCCACGCTGACTGATGCTCAGCTCGTGCTAGGCCGCATACCCAATGCGTTGCTCGGCGGCAGCCTTCCCCTCGATCCAGAACTTGCAACGTCGGTGCTAAACGCGTTCGGGCGCAGTCGCGGGTTCAACGCCATCCGCACGGCGCGCGGCATTCTCGATATTGCGAGCCATAATATGTGCGGGGCGATCCGGCGAGTCTCAGTATCGCGTGGCCATGATCCGGCCAAGCATGCCTTGCTCGCCATGGGCGGCGCGGGACCGCTGCATGCGGCAGAGCTTGCCGAATTGCTCGGGGTGACTTCGGTTGTAGTGCCGCCGCAACCGGGTCTCGCAGCAGCCTGGGGGTTACTGGTTGCCGATGTCACGCGTGATTTTGTGAAACCCTTGGGTTTGGTCGAGAGCTCACTGGACCAGATGCAACTTGAGATCACTTATAACGATCTTGTCACAAGCGCAAATGCGTGGTGCGCGCAGGAAGACATCGACAGAGAAGACCGCTTTTTTACCCCCAAACTCGACCTGCGCTATGCCGGTATGACGCATGAAACGACAGTTGAATGTGTCATGGGGAAGGACATGGCGCCGATCATGTCGAAAACCTTAGAACGGTTCCATACCCAATTCGAAAAGCTCACTGGCCGGTCGTGGCGCGATCACGAGGGGATTGAGATCGTCAATATGCGTTTGAGTGCGGGCGGTCAGCGCCCCAAGCCGCAAGTGCCTCACCTCGACGAGTCGCGCGCGCTCGATGCGGAACCGCGAGCAAGGCGCATGGTTGGTTTTTTGGGTCACACGGAGCTAATCGAGAGCAACGTGTTCGACCGCAGTATGCTCGGCCGTCATGCGACCGTCGTCGGCCCCGCCATTATCGAACAATACGAATCGACGACCGTGATACCGCCAGCATGGCAATCCACGGTCGACAAACTCGGTAATTTACGATTGCAACCGTGTGAGACATTGCGCAACGGATAAGTCGGTAAATACGGTCAAACTCGTGGATTGCCGGAGAACAAAATTGACGTGCGGAATTGAATACAGACGAAATGGGAGGAAGGGACTATGGCTTGGCGGTTAGCTGTTGATATTGGTGGAACATTCACCGATATCGTCGCATTAAACGAGGATTCTGGTGAACTGCACGTCGCCAAAGTGCCAAGCACCCCAGACGACCCGGCCAACGGTTTCATCAACGGCATCGAACATATCACCGACAACAGCGCGGTGAATGCAGACGAAATTGTTGCGGTCTTTCATGGCACCACGGTCGCGACCAACGCGATCCTTGAACATAAATATTCAGAACTCGGTCTGATCGTCACACGCGGTTATCGCGGCGTACTCGAAGTCGCCCGCCAAACAGTCCCGGGTGATTTTGGAGACATTACCTGGTGGATCAAGCCAAGGCGGGTCGTGCCCCTTGAGCTGGTGCGCGAAGTCGAGGGACGACTTAATGTTAAGGGAGACGAGGAATTCAAGATAAATCCCGATGAGGTCCGCACACTCGCGGCCGAGTTCAGAAAGCTCGGGGTCGAAGCTGTGGCCGTGTCGCTGCTGCATTCTTATCGCAACCCCGTCCATGAGCAGGAAGTCCGCGACTTGATCCAGGAAGTTTATCCGGAATGCTTTATCTCGATTTCGTCTGACATTCTGCGCGAATATCGCGAATACGAGCGCACAAATACGACGTGTCTCAACACCGCGTTAATGCCGTTGCTATCAAGTTATCATGAAAAACTCGAAGACTATTTGCGCAGCCGCGAGATCACGGCGCCATTTTACATTATGCGATCCAGCGGCGGTCTGGCCCAGGCTGAAGAAATATCGCGCCTGCCCATAGCCGCCGCGCTGTCAGGCCCGGCAGCGGGCGTTATCGCCGCCTGCCATTTTGGCAACCTTAGTGGCTTTCCCAATATCATCTGTTTTGACGTCGGCGGTACGTCCGCCGACATTTGCCTGGTCGAAAACGGCGCGCCGCGTATGCTGACCGAGGGACGGGTCGATATCTACGACATCAAGACACCGATGATCGATATTCACACCGTGGGTGCCGGAGGTGGCTCGATCGCTTGGCTCGCAGGGGGGCGCAGTCTCAAGGTCGGGCCCAACAGCGCTGGCTCTTTTCCAGGGCCGGCGTGTTATGGCAACGGCGGTGAACTGCCGACTGTAACTGACGCCAATCTCGTGCTCGGCCGGCTGACCTCAGCACTCGCTGGCGGTGGAGTGGAGCTGGATTACAATAGTGCCGCCGTTGCGGTGAATACGATCGCTGAAGCGTTGAACCTTGAGCTGGTCGATGCCGCCGACGGAATTCTACGAATAGCGATCGAAAATATGGCCGCCGGTATCCGCACTGTATCGGTCAAGCGCGGACGCGATCCACGAGACTATGCACTGGTTGCCTTCGGCGGGGCGGGACCATTACACGCATGTTATCTAGCCGACTGGTTAGGAATGAAACAGGTTGTTATCCCGCCGAGTCCCGGCGTCACTTCAGCATACGGCTTATTGCTCACTGACGTGCGCGTCGATCTCGTGCATACCGACGTACAACGTGAAGATCAACTCGACCGTGAAAGGATTGCCTCACAATTCGATGAGCTCGAAGCACGCGTAACCGAGCGTCTTGCGGGCGAGGGTTTCAAGCCAGAGACGATGCTCCTCACACACTTTCTCGATATGCGTTATGGGGGGCAGGCCTATGAAATTCGAATCCCTATGGCAGTGGATGGGAGGCCGATCATCGAATGCGTTGATGATGCTATCTCCGCTTTTCACGCGTCCCACAAAGATCTGTATGGCTACTCGTATGAAGGTCGCGAGCATGTCGAATTGGTCAACATCGGTGTTACCGGACTGGGGCTACTGAAGCGGCCACAGATCCCGGTTGTGGCAAGTGGAGGCAGTGCTCCGGATGCCGCACTGCGAGATACCACCGAAGTGTATTTTCCGCAAAGCCGAGGCAAAGTTTCCTGTCCAATCTTCGTCCGGGATCAACTCAAGGCCGGAAACCTAATCGACGGCCCGGCGATCATCGAGCAATACGATTCCACTACTGTCGTCAATCCGGGCTGGCATGGGCGAATCGACGAATGGGGTTGCCTCGTACTGACCAAGAGTTAGCAGGGAAGCGATTAGCGGCGGGCAGTCTCATGCACCATGACGTAGCAAGAACTGGTCAGAGATTGTCCGAGGTAGCAAAGGCATAAAAATAGGATAGTGCTATGACTGGCGAACAAAACTTTTCACAAACGTACTACGATAAGGCCGATGAAGAGACTGCCTTTCGCGACTACGCACCGTTTCGCTACGGCAAGGTCGATCGTGACCCGGCTTACCGGGCGCGCATAAATGCGATACGAGAGAATCTCGACCCGATCCTCGTTGATATCGTGGACGGTGGGATAGAGGCGGCAGTGATGGAAGCCGAGGCCGCGGTCGAACGCACCGCGCGATCCACTATCATCCGCGAGCAGCATGATTACCGCGCGTCGCTCAATACCCTCGATTGTCTCTCGATATCGCGCGTTTCGTGGGCCGCGACGGCCGACCCAATCCGCATGAAATTCCCGCTGGAAAAGATCCGACCCGGCGACGTCTTTATTTACAACGACGTCTACGAGTCCGCAGGCACCATCGGGCATCTGCCGGACTATTGTGTCGTTACTCCAATCTTTTTTGACCAGTTACTGATCGGGTTCGGGCAAATATTTGGCCACGTCAGCGATGTCGGCGGGCGCATGGCAGGGTCCTGGCCGAACACATCGCGCAGCATCTTTGAAGAAGGAACGATGTGCCCTCCCGTCAAGCTCTTGGAAGAAGGCGTTTTGAATGAGGGCTTGTACGACATTATTCTGCGCAATTCGCGTTTCCCTGATGATCTGCGCGGTGACATCGATGCTTTCGTCGGTGCCAACGAGATTATCCGGCGTCGCATCGTTGAACTGTGCGAAAGCTTCGGCCGCGACATGGTCGAAGGCGCCTTTTTCGAAATAATCGAGCGTTGCGCCGAAGTTGTGCGCGAGAAAGGTCTCCCCTTTTTCCCCGAGGGCGAATTCATCGGCGAAGACTTCATCGAGAATGACGGCTTGACCCTGGACGAACCGGTCAAAATGAAGATCACAATGCGCAAGTATCCTGAAAAGATGGTGCTCGACTTCGAGGGTACCGCGGGGCAAGCCAAGGGGCCGATAAATTGGGCACTCGATGGCCGTCACTACTCGAAATGGTTAGGGGCATTTTTCAAGGCCCAAATCCCTGGGATTATTATCAATGAGGGAGTCACAGACGCATTCCGTTGCCGTATTCCGAAACGAAGCATTCTAAGTTCAGAGTTCCCTGCACCGGTCGTTTCGCGGATGACATGCATGCTGCGCATGATCAGTGCCTATACTGTGGCGCTCGCTAAGGCGTTCGACGGCGAAGTCGTCGCCGATATGCAGAACATTCAAATTTACGGCCTTTACGGTGAGGACTTTGAAGGAAAGCTATTTTTGATGCGTGAGATTTTTGGCGCAGGGTCTGGCGCGCGACCCTATGCGGACGGTACCGACGCGGTCGATCTTGTGCCCTATTCCAAGAACCTTCCGGCAGAGTTCATTGAGCAGCGCTTTCCGGTGACTGTGGAACGTGTCGGACTGGCGATTGATTCTGGCGGGCCAGGTAAATATCGAGGCGGACTAGGTTACGTAAAAGAATTACGCACGTTGGTCGACGGGCATTACACCACCGTCACTGAACGTACGGCGTTCGCATGTATCGGTATCAAAGGCGGCCGCTGGGGCGCGCCCGGCGGCTCGACCAAGAACCCCGGCGCGCCTGAGGAAGAAAACGTGTTCTACAGCCGCGACGCAATCCCGGTGAAAGCCAATGATTTGATTCGCTTGGTAACCCCCGGCGGCGGCGGTTGGGGTGACCCATTAGAACGCGACATCGAAGCGGTCCGGATGGATGTAGTGCGGCAGCTAGTATCCCAAAGCAGCGCCGAGCGCGAGTACGGTGTTGTCATGGACGTGGAAACATTCGAGGTCGATATGGGTGCGACCGATCAACTGCGCCGGGAAATTGCAGAACGTCGAGGCCCGACCAAACTGATCGACCGGGGACCCTACGCCGAGACTTTGATTAAAAAAGGCCTGCTTGAGGTCAGCGATCCGGAACTCGAGTGCACGAGTTGCGCCAGTGATGAAACGCTCGAGCATTATTGGAAGGATCTCTACAAATACACCACTAAGCCCGATGGTTGAACGACACCGGACCGGGTGTCCCGCGGATCTATGATCTCCTCGATCTCGAAATATTGCGCCGATCGAAAAGGCGACGATCGCGCATCAAAAAGGGGTTCGCCGCCGCAGCAACTCGGGCCGGCCTCGAGAATTGCACGCCGCACGTCCTGCGACATACCGCCGCCGTGCGCATGGCCGAACGCCGCGTCCCAATGTCTGAGATCGCCGCCATGCTGGGTCACTCGGACAGCCGTTTGACCGAGCGGGTTTACGCCAAGTATTCGCCTGAGTATTTGAAACGCGCAGCGGAGAGTTTGCGGTGGTGATCACTTCACCCGGATCTTAAGCGGCCATCTCTGCTAGACCGAATGGCCGCCATAGAGTTCAAATCCTCTCCCCGCAACCAATTAAATCCATTATATCAATAGATTAACCTTTATATAAAATCCTTACATTCTCTATTCCTATATCTACCCCAGTCCGGGCGCGGAAGTGATCGTTGCGCGTCCTGAAGTCGTTCGATATTCGCCGCAATATCGGCGCCAAATGGACAGCTTCTACGCGCCTTCAAATCGAAACTGATCGAAAGGGTCTCCTGGGTCGCAAGTAAGTCTTCACCACGATACATTTCCTGATAGAGATGCGTCCGCTTCGCATCGAAGTCTAAGATGCGCGTATCGACCCGAAGTTCTTCCCCGAGTGACGCTTCATACTGGTAGGTGATATGCGCTTCGAGAGCCACCGTCGAACGTTGCGCGCTCTCAATGTAATTACTGTCAATACCGTAGGTCGCCTTTAGCGCGTCGATACCGAGGTCGAATGTTGAAATGTAATACGCCACATTCATATGGCCGTTGTAATCGAGCCATTCCGGTAAAACCGAATAGGTCGTGATAACGATGCCGTTATCGGGTATGGAGTTCGACACGCAAACCTCAGTGATAGATGAAAATTGAGATCACTATAAGACACTCAATAGCCGGCGGGTAAGTCCGCCTCGCTCGCTTGACACCTACTTGTGCAACCTAGATGATCGCTGGCCCCAAAGCCCAGAAGAGTACCTTCCTCTCTCACTCGCTTTGGAATTCGAACCCGAATGGCTATGTAGCTCAGCTGGTTAGAGCGCGGCACTCATAATGCTGAGGTCGGTGGTTCAAGTCCACCCATAGCCACCAATGTTTCTAAGAGTTAAAATGAAATGAAAGAAGGATCTACACCACATAACAAACAGCTAACTAATAATGAATCATATGTATTGATGGCATTGCCTGCAGCAGTGGTGTTTTATGCCGTTTTTGTTTTAGTTTTATTGTATTGGCCAGGATTTAGTGAATCCTATGCCATTACTCCGCAAGGTCTATCAGAC
>JAPYQV010000061.1 GCA_029937205.1 Alphaproteobacteria bacterium | reverse complement strand
GATCCATGGTGTGCCAAAACTCCACTTCGCAATGAGATGTCCGCGTCATTTCCACCGCCTTATGTTGTGCTTCCGGCGACAGGGAAATCACCAGATCGAACGAATCGTCCTCCAGCTCCTCAAACGTCTTGGGGCTGTGATTGTTCATATCGACGCCGATTTCGTCCAGCACGGCAACAACGAAGGCATCCAACTGGCCTTTGCGCACGCCGACGGAATCGACAAACATGGAGGTGCCGACGAGATTTTTCATAATGCCCTCGGCCATCGGCGAACGGACGGCATTCCAGGTGCAGGCAAAAAGAACGCTGGAGGGTAATACCACCATCGTCGTATCAACCGCGCATATGTAACACGTAGATCAGGGTAAAAAGGCGCCGCGCGGTATCGAAATCCAGCTCGGCGTCGCTTTTCAGGCGTTCGCGGAGCAGTTCCGAGCCTTCGTCATGGAGGCCGCGCCGGCCCATATCGATGGCCTCGATGCGCGCCCTTGGCGCCGTTCTAATCGCTTCAAAATAGCTCTCGCAGACGGTCGCGTAATCCTTCATGAGCGAGCGGAACGGGCTCATGGAAAGCGAAAATTCGCGCAGCGCGTGGCTGGCTTCGGTCTCCAGTGCGAATATCAAGCGGTTGTCGGCGATTCTAAGGCGCAGCGCGTAGGGCCCCTGGCCGGCGCTTTCCGTCGGGGAAAAATGGTTTTTTTCGAGCAGGTCATAAATCGCAATACGGCGCTCCTGCGCCACGTCCGGGCTCGGATGGGCGCCGGCGCCGTGCTCAAATTCGATATATATCAGGCGCTCGCTGCCCGATTCCTCAGTCATGTTCCGTTTCCATATTCCATGGCCTTCGCCTGTGAGGCGAAAACTACCCGATTGGGGCCGCCTTAGCCTAGTGCGCACTGCCTTGCGCGAGCGATAAGCTTTCCGTCACAATCGCGGATTATCGTTCGCCATACTGAATTGGAACGAATTCATGGGCCGCAGCCACCATATTGCCCGCCTGCACCGCCATACCTATTGGGACAACGCCATCGCCCCGGTGCTGCACATTGTGCCCGGCGATGAAGTATATTTCGAAACCCTGGATGCCTCCAACGGCCAGGTCACACCGGAATCGAGCGCCGAGGATGTGCGTCATCTCGACTTCGACAATGTTAACCCGGTGACCGGTCCGGTATATGTCGAGGGTGCCGAGTCCGGCGATGCGCTGAAAATCACCCTGCTCGAATTCGTGCCGTCGGGCTGGGGCTGGTCGGCCAATATTCCCGATTTCGGCCTGCTCGCCGATGATTTTCCCGAGCCCTATATGCACCACTGGCATTATCCGCCGGAACTGGCCGAAGCCGTTCCCTATGACGGCACACATGCCAGGGTGCCGTTCAAGCCGATGATGGGCGCCATCGGCACGGCACTGGCCGAGCCCGGCCGGCACAACATATTGCCGCCGCGCGAGGCCGTCGGCGGGACCATGGATATCCGCGACATGAGCCTTGGCACAGTGCTCTATCTTCCCGTTCAGGTGCCCGGCGCGCTGTTGTCCATGGGCGACCCGCACGCGGCACAAGGCGAGGGCGAAGTGTGCGGCACCGGCGTGGAGAGCCCGATCGATATCAGCGCCCGGATAGAACTGGTCAAGGGTGCCGCGCCCCCGGCGCCGCGCTTCACCACACCGGGTTCGACCACCGATCATCTGTCGGGTGCCGGTTATGAAGTGACCACCGGGATCGGCCCAGACCTGTTGGAGAATGCCCGCACGGCGCTGCGCCGCATGGTCGCGCTGATCAGCGAGCAGCACAGCCTGGCGCCGATCGATGTTTATCTGCTGTGCAGCGTCTGTGCCGATATGCGCCTCAGTCAGGTGGTTGATGATCCCAATTGGATCGTCTCGTGTTATTTTCCCCGCATCGTCTTTGAGCCATAAAATTAGCAACGGAGCCACCACATGAGAGAAGCCGTCGAGACTGGCATCCCGCCGACCAAATCGCCATTGGAATGGGCGGTGCGCGCCGATGGCGTGCTCTACACCGCGTTGATCGCGACCAACCCGGACGGCACCTTGGAGACAGGCGACATCACCGTTCAAACCAAGCGCACGCTCGACAATCTGCGCCAGGTTGTGGACGCGGCGGGCGGCACCATGGCGGACGTGAACCAGGTCCTGATCTACCTTACCGACGGCGCCGATGCGCCGGCCATGAACGCGGTCTATCGCACTTATTTCGACCAGCCATTTCCCAACCGCGCGACGGTGGTGATCTCGGCCCTACTGGCGCCCGGCGCCATCATCGAAATCGTCGCCTATGCGCATATCGCACATTCCGGAGAGTAGAAAAATGGACATCAGCAAGATCAAGGCGCTCACCTTCGATACCGGCGGCACCATTCTCGATTGGCACACCGGCTTCCGCGATTCCCTGGCAGCGCTCGGCGGCAAATACGGTGTCGAGGCCGATTGGGCCGCGCTCGCCAACGATATGCGCAAGAAATCCCTCGGGCGCATGCTCAATCTCGGCAAGGATGGGCCGCCGAGCTATAATTTTGACGGCGCCCATGCGGCCGCTCTCGACGAAGTCCTGAGCGCCAATGGCCTCGATGCGGCAACGCCGGAAGAGCGCCGCGCCATTTGGTGGGACAAGGTGCACAGCCTGCAATGCTGGCCCGATTTTCCCGCTGTTCTGCCTAAGCTGCGCGAAAAATACATCGTCGCATCGTTCACCATCCTCAGTTTTCGCATCGTTATCGACACAGCGCGGCGGAACGGCATTTCCTGGGATTCGGTGATCTCCTGTGAGGCCTTCGGCAAGTACAAAATTCTGCCCGAGGCCTATCAGACGGCGGCCAAACTGCTGCAATTGGAGCCAAGTGAAATCTGCATGGTGGCGTGCCACAATTTCGATCTCGACGCGGCCAAGGCGAGCGGATTCAACACCGCCTTCGTGCGCCGCCCGGATGAATGGGGCCCGGCCGGGCCGCCCGATCCGACGGCTCACCCCCACGACATTATCGTCGACAGCTTCCCCGAGATGGCGCGCGCGCTTGGCGTCGATGCCTAACGGTGTAAGGGTATGCCATGAACAAGGTGTTCACCAAAGAAACCGAGACGGAAGAGGCACTGCCCGAATTCGTCGACGCCCTGCCGCCCGGCATGAAGAATTACATGACGCCGGAGGGCGCGGCGCGGCTTAAGGAGGAGTTGCGCCGCCTCTCGGATATCGAGCGGCCCGGGCTTGCCGCGGATAAGGACAGCGCGCCGGCCAAGAAGCGCCTGCGTGAAGTCGATCAGCGCATTCAACATATCAACAACCGTTTACAGATCACCGAAATCGTCGATCAAAGCCGTCGCAAAGACTGTGAGCAGGTTTTTTTCGGCGCCAGCGTGACCTACGGTGACAGTGCGGGCGCCGAACACACGGTGCGCATCGTCGGTGTCGACGAGGCGCGCGTTGATGCGGGCGAAGTGAGCTGGGTATCGCCCATTGCCCGCGCGCTGAATGGCGCCTGGCTCGGCGACGCGGTGAAACTCGCGAGCCCCGCTGGCAGTGAGGATATCGAGATACTCAAGATCGAATATTCCTGAGACTGCATGTTTCAATGCGCCCGCCAAACATGCTATGCCCGTCGGCGTTACCACGCGAACAGGGGAGGGCAGGGACATGCGCATCGGCGCCGTTTATCCGCAAATTGAAGTTGGCGACGATCCGGGTGCGGCGAAAGCGTTCGCTCAGGCCACCGAGGAAATGGGCTTTGACCATATCCTGGCGTTTGATCATGTCGTCGGCGGCAATCCCGAAACCCACGACCTGAAGGGCATCTATAGCTGCAACGATGCCTTTCTCGAGCCCTTCGTCTGTTACGGCTATATGGCGGCGGTGACCGAGCGCATCGGGTTCATCACCGGTATTCTGATCTCGCCGCAGCGCCAGACGGCGCTGATCGCCAAGCAGGCGGCGACGCTTGATTTTCTCTCCGGCGGGCGTCTTCGGATCGGCATCGGTGTCGGCTGGAACGATGTGGAATATGCCTCGCTCGATGAGGATTTCAGTGTGCGCGGCAAGCGCTCGGAAGAGCAAATTGCGCTCCTGCGCGAGCTCTGGACAAAGCCGTTGGTGACCTTTGAGGGCAAATGGGACCGCATCATCGACGCCGGCATCAATCCGCTGCCCAAGCAGCGCCCCATTCCGATTTGGATCGGCGGTCATGCCGATGTGACATTGCGCCGTGCGGCGCGTCTGGCCGATGGCTGGCTGCCGCTTTTTCCGCCGGACGAAAAAGGCGCCGCCGAGATCGCAAAATTCAAGGGCTATGTGAAAGAGGCCGGGCGGGATATGGCCGATGTGGGTCTCGAAAGCTGGCTCAATATCGGCAATTACGATGACGGCTTCGGCGCGCAATACGATACCGAGGAAAGTTGGCATGACTGGGCGTCGGCGTGGCAGAAACTCGGCGCCAGCCATATCAGCATCAACACCATGATCGCCGGCTTCAGCCATATCGACCAGCACATCGAGAAGCTGGCCCAGTGCAAGCAAGTGATTGGCGGGTTATGATCGCCGGACCGAATAATCGAGGAAATTAAACCATGCCAAGTTTCGATATCGTTTCACGCACCGACATGGTCGAAGTCGGCAATGCCGTGCAAGGCGCGATGCGTGAAATCGGCACGCGCTATGATTTCAAAGGCAGCGATTGCACCATTGAGCATGCGGATACGATTCTGACGCTGCACGCCGATGACGATTTCAAGCTCAAACAGATGCAGGAATTGTTGAAAGGCCACATGGGCAAGCGCAAGGTGAATATCAACGCGTTTGAATTCGCCAAGCCGGAGGACGCGTCGGGCAATACGCTCAGGCAAACCGTCACCATCAAGCAGGGCATCGAGCGCGACCTGGCGCAACAGATCGTCAAGGCGGTGAAACAATCCAAGATGAAAGTGCAGATCGCGATTCAGGGCGAGGAATTACGTGTCTCAGGCAAGAAGCGCGATATGCTGCAGGATGCCATTCAGTTGGTGAAGGACCTCAAAATTACCCAACCGCTGCAATATGTGAATTTTCGCGATTGAGCCTCGGGGGAGGCTATTTCCCAGTTTCTTCCTCTTTGCCACCTGAGGCGATCAGGCGTTTGAGGCGCGCGGCGTCATAATCCTGCTCAAGCCGTGCCGCGGCTTCTTCCACCACGGCTTCCAGATCGCCGCCGCAGGGCTCACCGGAGCCTTTGCGCCAACCGTCAAGATAAGCGTCCGAATCGCGCGCGCCATGTTTCATGGCGGCGCGGTCGATGGCGTCCTGGAAACGCGGCGTGAGCTCGCGCCGCGCGTTGGCCCGCCCCGCTTTGGCCAGCACCTGGGCGGGAATATCGCGCCAGTACATGATGATCAATTTGCCGCCCGGGGCATTGCCGTCTTCGGCCATCGCTTTTGTTTCCTTCTCTCTTCTGGGCTCTCCGGATAGAATCGCCGGGAAATAAAATTCTCGTTGAAAGGAATACAAGATGACCATCACACGCATCAAGCCGGGACCGCGCATGAGCCAATGCGTGGTTCATGGCGATACCGTCTATACCGCCGGTCAAATCGCCGATGACAGCAGTGAAGATGTCGCCGGCCAGACCCGCCAGGTCCTTGCCAAGATCGATGGCCTGCTCGCCGAAGCCGATTCCAATAAATCCAAAATCCTTAAGGCAACAATCTGGCTGACCGATATTTCCCGTTTCAACGAGATGAATTCGGTGTGGGATGCCTGGGTCGATCAGGACAATCCGCCGGTCCGCGCTTGTGTGGAGAGCAAGCTGGCGATGCCGGAGCTCAGCGTCGAGATCATGGTCGAGGCGGCGAAATAGGCCGTTAAAGCGCGCGCGAGACGTTCTGGCGTGGCGCCTGCCCATCGGCGCGGGTGCTGGCGCGGAGCACCTTATAGCCGTACCCGGAATCGCCGTCGGTGCTGATGAAAATTTGATTGTCGAACACCGTGTCCCAGGCACCGTCTTTAAGGGCATTGTCGGGCATGATGGCAATCGGGCGGTAGCTGTAGACATCCTGACCGGGCAGAAACGGCGCATTGTCGGTGGCGTTGTAGGAGCAATGAATGATGGTGCGCGGCGCGGCGCTGAGATTGGGCCCCGAGGCGTGCAGCAGATTGCAGTGGAAATAGACCGCGTCGCCCGGCGCCAGTTGCCAGGTGACCTTCTCTAAATGCTTGAGCGCCTGTTCGAGGCGCGCCTGATCGACGCCGCTGGCTTCGCCTTTGCGGCCATGCTCAATGCGGCCCAGCTTGTGCGATCGCTTGATTACCGACATGCAGCCATTCTCGAGCGTGTTTTGATCGACGGCGATGGCGATCGTGACCATGTCGGGGCGGAGCACGCCCTGATGATACCAATAGGCGTAATCCTGGTGCCAATCCCACGTGCCTTGGCTCTCTGGGCGCTTCATGGAGAGCTTTGAGTGCCAGTGGTAACACGGCAAGCCGAGCAGCGCCTCCGCCCCGGCGACCACTCTTTCCAAGCGCGGAATCACGCCGACCAGATCGTCGCTGAGCTCGGTATAGGGCACCACTTCCTGGGCGTTGCCGGCGCTGTCGGCGAGCGCCATCAGGGCGCCGCCGAGGCTCGGATCGTCGAGGCAGGCGCGGCGCAGCGGCTCAATTTCATCGGCCGAGAAGAAGCCCGGCAGACAAACATAACCATCGCCGTGATAGCGCGCGATCTCGGCTTGGCTCAAACTTCGCATGGCAATCTTTCCACAGCCGCCTGACAATTAATTAATTCTTAGCGGTTTGGTTGGACTCTTGAGTATGTCGAGCATTGCTCGTGGGTACAATGGGGAGGACCAAGAGTTGATGAAAGTAGATATATTATTGGATGCCAAAGGTTGCGACGTGATGACGGTCACTGAGGACACGTCCGTCTCCGAAGCAGCGCGCTCCCTTGCCGTGAATAATATCGGTGTCTTGGTGGTGGCAGATGCGGCAGGCAGGATAGAGGGAATATTCTCGGAACGTGACATCGTGCGCGGGTTGGCCAGAGTTGGCGCCGGTTATCTCGACACGCCGGTCGGCCAATCGATGAGCCGTACGGTCATCACGTGTACGCGGGAGAACAGCGTTGATGACGTCATGGATATGATGACCGGAAACGCCATACGCCACCTCCCGGTAGTGGAGGGCGAAGAACTGATTGGCGTCCTCAGTATTGTCGATGTCGTCCACGCCTTGCTGGCGCGCGCCGAATTCGACAAGGATATGCGGAAAATAGACGTCGAAGCGCACCAGGCGGCCGGCTAGCCGGTTCATAGATATTTAACCGCGATCGCCCACTCTCTAGGCCATGACGGCGTTTCCCATTTCCACCGAAGAGTATGAAAAGCTCAACCCCGTGGTGACGCTCAACCACGCGGCGGCGACGGTGCAATATTGCACTCCCAACAAGCTGACGGCGTGGCGCGTCAACACGCTGTTTAGCAAGGAACCCTATACCCTGGAATGGATCGCCGAATTCGGCGGTGATGAGGTGCTCGTCGATATCGGCGCCAATGTCGGCATGTACACCGTATGGGCGGCGCGCACGCGCGGTATCAAGGTTTTTGCCTTTGAGCCTGAATCGCAGAACTACGCTCTTCTCAACCGCAAAATACTGTTGAACGGCCTGACCGAACAGGTGCGCGCCTATTGCGCCGGCCTCAGCAATGAGACCGGCTTCAGCGATATGTATCTGAGCGAGCTAAAGATCGGCGGTTCGTGCCATGCGGTCGGCGATCCGCGCAATTTCAAGCTCGAGCCGTTCGAAACCCAACTGGTGCAGGGTTGCCATTTCACCACCCTGGATGCGCTCGTCGCGCAGGGGACGGTGCCGGTGCCGAACCATATCAAGATCGATGTCGACGGCTTTGAGCACAAAGTGATCCAAGGCGCCGCGGCAACGCTGGAAAATCGGCAAGTGAAATCCGTATTGGTCGAGGTCAATACCAATCTGGCCGAGCACCAGGACTTGATCGTCCGCCTAACCGATCTCGGCTTTTCGGTATCGCAAGAGCAAGTGGCGAGCGCGCTTCACACCGAGGGCGTGTTCGAGGGCGTGGCGGATCATGTCTTCCGGCGCTGAGGCGCGGTTCTTCGCCAAACTGGCCGAGGCGCCCATCGAAACCGCGCCATTTCCCCATTTTTACCTCGAAAACATTTTTACCGATGATCTCTACAGCCAAATGCTTGGCAATCTGCCCGCCGACGGCGATTTGATACCGCTCGGCGACACCGGCCTGGTCACGCCCGGCGCCTATCCGGAGCGCGCCATCTTGCGCCTAAACGATGCCGATACGGCGCGTCTGGACGAAATCCAGCGGATTTTTTGGCAGGATGTGGCAACGCGGTTTCTCGGCGGCCGGTTAACCGAAATGCTGAGCGGGCGTTTTTGGCCCCACATCCTGGATCGCTTCGGCGGAAATCTACTCAGAATGCGGCTCGCCGAGGAAGCAATGCTGGTGCGCGACCGCACGCGCTATGCCCTCGGCCCCCATACGGACGCGCCGCACCGTCTGTTGACTTTGCTGTTCTACCTGCCGGCGGACAACGCCACGGCGCATCTGGGCACCACGCTCTATGCGCCGATCGATGCGACGTTTCGCTGCAAGGGCGGGCCGCACCATCCGCGCGAAGCGTTCAACCCGGTACGCACCATGCCCTACCGGCCGAACAGCGTATTTGCCTTCATGCGCACGGATCAGAGCTTCCACGGGGTGGAGCAGATCGCCGACGAGGCGGTGCAGCGCGATATCCTGGCCTACGATATCCGCATCAAAGGCCTCACCTTCGCGCAGCCGCCAGTTGGCGAAATTGCGCAGGCCGGAGCCACTGCACAGCCTGCGCCTTAATCGCGATTAGCCGGCGAAGCGGTGCTCCGGCAATCCGCGCACGCCAAGTCCGGTGACCCGGAACAAATTACCCGAAGCCGCCGGCAGGCCGGCATCGCCACCGGGAAAATGCTCGCGCACGCTCGGCCCGGCCCAATCGATCTTGGCCATGGAGGTGATGTAGACTTCATCCAGATTGTCGCCGCCGAACATCACGCTGGTGCTAGTCGGGATCGGCAAATCGATGCGCCGCTCCACCGAGCCGTCCGGCGCATGACGCACCAGTTCGCCGGTCATGAAGCGCGCGTTCCACAGATAGCCCTCTTCGTCGATGGTTGAGCCGTCAAATACGCCGGCTTCCTCTTCGGAGCTGGCGAACACCCGCTTGTTGCTGATCGCGCCGCTCTCGAAATCAAAATCGTAGGCGTAGATGGACTGCTTGAAGCTGTCGGTGTGATAGAAGGTTTTGTTGTCCGGGCTCCAGCACGGGCCGTTGTTGCAAATGATGCCGCGTTCCAATTCATGCACGGAAAGATCCGCGTCGAGGCGAAACAGGCCGCACATGGCGCGCTCCGAAACTTCATCCTCGCCGCCGGCAAAGAAGCGCCCGGCGCGGTCGACCTTGCCGTCATTGAACATGCTGCGTGGCTCGTCGGCGTCGACTTCCTGGATCAATTCGGTCTCGCCGGTTTCGAGATCGAAAAAATAGAAGCCGTCGCGCATGGTGATCACCGCGCCGCCCTGCTCGCGCAGGGAAAAGGCGCCGACCACCTTGGGCAGCTTCCAGGTTTTAGTATCGCCGCTCTTTGGGTCAAAGCGCCAAATTTCCTGTTCCAGCATATCGACCCAATAGAGCGCGCGCTCTTTCACGTCCCATACCGGGCCTTCGCCGAGCCAGTTTTTGCATTCGACGACACATTCAATCTTGACCATTTTTTTGTCTCCCCTTTTAAGCCGTATTATTGTTCTAAATATCGAAATCGGCGCCGAGATGAAAGAGGCAATCGCCGCGCTCGGTGCGCCCCGGCACGCGCTTGCACACCACCAGGCCGGTGGCATCGAAGCGCACCTCCGCCGGTTCGCGCCAGGGCGTCTCCGGGGTGTGGATGCGCGCCGCCAATTGGCCTTTCTCGACCTCATCGCCAAGCTCCACAAGGGGCTCGAAAATACCGTCCTCGCTGGCATAGGTGAAGAATTCCCAGGTCTCGGCGGTGAGCATGCGGGTCTCAACCGGCGGTGCCT
>JAPYQV010000060.1 GCA_029937205.1 Alphaproteobacteria bacterium | reverse complement strand
GTCTTTGCAAATGTCCGGTTAGCGCTGAAAAACGGAAGTCCCGACCGGCGGCCTCCAATCGAAAATTTTTAGCGTTAACTGACTTCCCAGATGACGCAAAATGAACGATCTATTTTATCCGGCCCAGCTTCCTGTAAATTTTAATCTCACCAACGTCAAACCCCAGCGCGGTCGAGACTTCGGCTACTCCGCCGCCTGCGCCTGGTCCAACGCACCCACCGGGTGGTGGATGACCTCCGTTCCCAGCAGCGTCATGAATTCGCGCATGAATTCGGCCAGCGCGGTCCAGCCTTCGGCTGTCACCAGCAGGCCGTCGCGGAGTGCCGCTTTCGGGCCGATCTTGACGTAGGTGGCGTCCGTCAGGGCGACTTCGGGCTCGACGGTGAACAGGCCGGCGACGCGTTTGCCGGCGATCACTTCGGGCACCGCCACCAGCACCTGGAGGCCGTGGCAGATCGAGGCGATGGGTTTTTCGTCGCGGTGGAATTCGCGCAGGATTTCGCGGATGCGCGGGAAGGTGCGGATAATTTCCGGGCCGCGTCCGCCGGCGACATAGACCGCATCGTAATCCGCCGTGTCGACGGCGTCGAAATCCTTGCTGATCTCGATGGCGTGGCCGCGATGCTCGCTCCAGGTCATCAGGTCGGGGCCGAAATCGTGCACGCTGGTGGTGAGGCGGTAGCCCGCCTTGGTTTCCGGGCAGACGATGTCGACGCTGTGGCCAAGCGCCTCGAAAGTCTGCTGGAAGACGAAGATCTCGTATTCCTCGCTGAACTCGCCGACCAGCATGAGAATGTTTTTTACCGACATGATGTTATCTCCCTGAACACGTGAATTAACGGCGGCATTGGTTTTATCATTCGCCCTCATAGGCGATCAATCACCTCCGGCCGGGCTGTTTTGGTTTGCCGATCATCCCGCGCGACGATGGAAAGCGCCAGCGTAACCTCGTGCGATAATTTTGACCTCGTATCGCCACGTGTTACTGCCAAAATCCAAAGATGTAGTAGTGGCCGGCCCAATGACCACTATATGAGCCCAATTACAAAACAATACCAATTTGGGTCTAAAGTTATAGGCCGCCAATAATTAAATATACTGTCCCCATAATTCCTGTCCCCATAATTCAACAAGCGGCACCACCAACCGGAATGCGACCAGCATTCCGGCAAGCGAGACTTCGCGCCCGAGTTAATACGAGGTAGCCAAGGCCACGGATGTGGCCGCCCGGCGTCTGAGGGCAATCAAAAAAGAGCGACCGCCCGGCGTCTGAGGGCAAATTATAAAAATTACCCAGCGGCCCCACGGCCTCCATTCCGGCGACCACATCGATGACGCAGGGTTTGCCGCAAGCCAGTGCCTGCTCAAGCGCGCCGGCGAAGGCACCGGGCTTTTCGACACGGATTCCTTCGGCGCCCATGGGTCCGCGCCATCTCGGCGAAATCGATATCCTCGAAGTGCCAGAGCTCGCCGTGCTTGCCTTCAAGTTCGTCGCCATAGGCTTTCGAGTAGACAATAAATTGCGCCGCCGACATTTTGGCCATGGCGTGGTCTCCTGTTTTCGATTGTTCTAAAGGATGCGCATCCTAATGCCGCAACCATTTGGAAACGACGGGAAAAAACACTGCAGGAGTAATTGTCCCACACTGCCGATGGCGCCATGATGACGCACGCCAAAATCAATCGAGACCAAGTGATCTATGGGAAATTCCGCAAGCCAGAGTTATGTCGTCGCCACCGATGTGGGCGGCACTTGTACCGACACAATTGTCTTTTCCCCTGGTGAGCCGCTTTATCTTGGCAAGGCGCTCTCGACACCACCCAACTTCGCCGAAGGGGTGATGAACTCCATCCGCTCCGCCGCCGATACCATGGGTCTGAGCTTCGCCGAACTGTTCGCCCGCACCTCGCTTTTCGTGCATGGCTCGACCGTGGTCGATAACACACTCCTCACCCGCGACGGCGCGCGCACCGGATTGCTCACCACCGAAGGCTTCGAAGACACGCTCCTCATCACACGCGGCGCCTATGGCCGCTGGGGCGGGCTCAGCGAAGATGGCATCAAGCATCCGGTGGCAACGGATCGCGCCGAGCCCTTGGTTCCCGGCGAGCGTATTCAGGGCTTGCCGGAGCGCGTCGATTATAAAGGCGCAATTCTGCGCGCGCTTGATGTGGAGGCGACCGAAAAGGCGGTGCGCCATTTGGTCGAGGACAAAGGCGTCGAGGCGCTGGCGGTTTGTCTCCTTTGGTCGTTTTACAACACCGCGCATGAGCGCGCCGTACGCGACGTGATTGAGCGTGTCGCGCCCGGCACCTATGTTTCGCTTTCGAGCGATATCGCGCCGGTGCCCGGTGAATATGAACGGACCTCGACGACGGTAATAAATGCTTATGCCGGCAATATCGCGGCCGCCTATCTCAACAATTTGCAAGAACTGCTAACCGCTGAGGGCTATTCGGGGCCGTTGCTGGTGATGCAGGGCTATGGTGGCTTGCTGCCGGCCAAGGAAGCGGCTGGCCGGGCTGTCGGCATGATCGAATGTGGCCCGGCGGCGGGCGTCATCGGCAGCCGCTATCTCGGCCATGTGATGGATGACGGCGATGTTATCGCCGCGGATATGGGCGGCACCACGTTCAAGGTCGGGGTGATACAGGGCGGCGAATTCGATTATGCGCGCGAGCCCATGGTCGACCGCTTTCACTATGTGGCGCCGAAGATTGAAGTGATCTCCATCGGCGCCGGCGGCGGCAGTATCATCTCGCTCGATCCGCGCACCAAGGTGCCGAGCGTCGGACCACGCAGCGCCGGCGCCCGGCCGGGGCCGATCTGCTATGGCCAAGGCGGCGAGGAACCGACCTTGACCGATGTGATGATTCTGGTCGGCTATATGAATCCGGATAATTTCCTCGGCGGATCGATTACGCTCGATATCGAACGGGCGCGTACCATCTTCAAGGAAAAGATCGCCGATCCGCTCGGCCTAGGGGTGGAAGAAGCGGCGATCGGCATTTACCGCATCGCGGCGGCGCAGATCACCGACCTGATACATGAGATCACGGTGGAACGCGGCCTCGACCCGCGCGATTTCGTCCTACATGCTTTCGGCGGCAGTTGCCCGCTGGTGTGCGGCATCTTCGGCGCCGAGCTCAACGTCAAGCGCATCGTCATTCCCTATACCGCCTCGGTGAACTGCGCCTTCGGCTTGGTTTCGGCCGATATCGTGCACGAGTACAGCGTCACCAAGACGCTGCCGGTGCCGAGCGCGGCTGAAGAGATCAATGCAATCTATGCGCCGATGCTGGAGAACGCCCAGGCACAGCTCGCGGCCGAAGGCTTCGATGAATCGGGCACCGCCTTCGACTGGTCTATCGACCTTCGCTATGGCCGACAGGTGCATGAGGTGACAACGCCGGTACGCGGCGAAACGCCGGTGAGCGAGGAATCACTTGCCGCCTTGGTGGATGATTTCGAGGCGCTCTATGAGCGCAAATACGGCAAGGGCTCGGCCTACCGTGCCGCCGGCATGGAGATGACCATGTTCCGCCTCACCGCACGCGGCCTGATGAAGCGCCCGGAAATCGAGAAACTGGCGCTCGGCGGCAAGGATGCCAGCGCCGCCAAAACCGGCCGCCGGCCGATCTTCGTCGAAGCGGCGGGCGAGCTTGTCGAATCCGATATATATGATTTCGAGCGCCTCACGCCGGGCAACGAAATCGCCGGCCCGGCAGTGATTCACACACCAATCACCACAATCGTTCTGCAGGACAAGCAGACCGGGCATCTTGACGAATACCGCAACATGGTCATTCATTTTACCTGATACCGAGGAGCAGCCATGGACCCGATTACATTCTCGATCATCCGCCACCGGCTCTACCGCGTAATCGATGAGGCGGTGATAACACTCAAGCACGTGTCAGGCAGCGCCATCACCAATGAGGGCCATGATCTGATGGTCTCGCTCTACCGCGCCGATGGCTCATTGCTGATGGGCGGCGTCGGCTTTTTGCATCATTTGACCAGCGCGGCGGAAGCTTGCAAATCGATCATTCGGCGCTTCGAGGGACGAATTGATGAGGGCGATGTGTTCCTCACCAATTGCCCCTATACGGCGGCGTTGCACACCTCGGATGTCTATCTTGTGGCGCCCATTCACTATGACGGCAAGCTGGTCGCGTGGAGCGCCTGCTTCGTTCATGTCTATGATATCGGCGCCATGGTTCCGGGCGGCTTCAGCCCGGACTCGCGCGATATTTTTACCGAGGGTTTTTCCTCGCCCGGTCTTAAGCTGGTCGAACAGGGCGAGATGAATCACGACATCATGGACACCCTCCTCAATATGGTGCGGGCGCCCGAGATGGTGGCGCTCGATCTCTCATCGATGATCGCCTCTAACAATGTGGCGCGCGAACGCATGGTGGCACTGGTGCATAAGTATGGCCCCGAGGCGGTGGATCAGGCGTGTCAGATGCTGGTCGACCAGTCGGAGGAAAGCTTCCGCGAGCGTCTCCGCGAATTGCCCGACGGGCGCTGGGAATCGCGCCAATATTTTGATATCGAGGACGAGACCTATCGCGTCCTTCTCGCCATGACCAAAAAGGATGACACCCTCACTTTCGATTTCACCGGCTCGAGCGAGCAATCGAAATACGGCATCAATTGCGCCTATTGGGCCGCCTGGGGCGGCTTCTTTGCGCCGCTCTTTCCGCTGCTCTGTTACGACATCACTTGGAACGACGGTGTGCTGCGCCCGATCTCCATGATCGCGCCGGAAGGCACGATCGTGAATTGCACCCGGCCGGCACCGATTTCGCTGGCCACCGTCGGCGCCATACAATCGGTAAACAACGCCGCCTGCATCTGCATTTCCAAGATGCTCTCGGCGAGCGAGAAATATGCCAAGGAGGCAACGGCGGTTTGGCATGGCAGTCATTTCGCAATCTTTATGTTCGGGCAAAATCAAAAAGGCCAGGAAGCGATCGGCATCATGACCGAAACTTTCGGCGGCGCCGGTGGCGGGCGTAGTTTTGCCGATGGCGTCGATGTCGGCGGCGAGATTCCAAACCCGATCGGGCGCATGGCCAATGTGGAGACGACGGAGAACCATTTCCCGGTGCGCTACCTGTTCCGCCGCGCCACCATTGATTCCGGCGGTCCGGGCAAATATCGCGGCGGCACCGGCCTTGAATATGCCATCCAGCAGCATGATTCGCCGGACGGCGGCATTCATTATGTGGTCTCCGGCAAAGGCACAAAATTTTCCATGAGCGACGGCCTCGGCGGCGGTTATCCGGGTGCGCCGTGCAACTACCGCTGGGTGCACAACAACGAAGCAGCGGCCGAAGGCAAAAACGTCAATCCCTTCGCCACCTCAACCGAGCAAATGACGGGCGAGCAGGAATCGGTGTCCTGGGGTGTTTATCCGCTAATGGATCAGGACGTGCTCTATGTGCGCTCCGACGGCGGCGGCGGTTATGGTGATCCATTGGCGCGTGAGCCGGAAAGGCTGGCGCGTGATGTGCGCCACGGCAGCGTCAGCGCCGGTGTGGCGCGCCGGGTTTACGGCGTTGTGCTCGATGCGGCGGGCGAAGTCGATACGGCGGCGAGCGAAGCCGCGCGCGAAGCCATCCGCGCGGCCCGCCTCAGCCAGGCGGCGGCGGAATGAGCGCCCGCATATCGGCATCCCTGGTGGTGAACGACAGTGGCGAGATTGCCTGCATGTCGTGCGGTCATGCGCTTGGGCCGTCGGGCCAACCGTGGAAGAATGCGGCGACGCTCAGTAAAACTCCGCTCCAAGGCGCGGCGGGAGAGCCCTATTCGAACGCCGCCAACGTGCTCCTCCGGAAATTTTATTGCCCGAGCTGCGCCACGTTGCTCGATAGCGAATCCGCGCTCGAAGAGGATCCGTTTCTCAACGATGTTGTCCACATCTAGCCATGCATGACATCGAGATTCGTCAGAAAGTGATCGACCGTGTCATGGCGCGGCGCGGCAAGCTGCATCTGTTTGATCGTTTGGATCCGACGTGCACAGCGCTGGTAGTGATCGATATGCAGAACACATTTCTCCGCCCTGGTGCTCCGGTCGAGGTGCCCAAGGGGCGCGAGATTGTGCCTAACATCAACCGCCTGAGCGCTGCCTTGCGCAAACTCGGCGTGCAGGTGATTTGGGTGACGCACGCCAATAGCAGTCCGGGCGGCATGAGCGATTGGTCCGGTTTCTTTGATAATTTTGTTGCCGACGATGTGCGTACAAAAACCATCGCGGGCTTGGAACCAGGCGCCGAAGGGCAGAAGATATGGCCCGATCTCGATGTTGCGTCGACAGATGCGCAAATTTTCAAGAACCGCTATAGCGCGCTTATATTGGGCGCTTCGTCGTTGGAGCGCCAGTTGCGCAGCCAGGGCATCGATACGATCCTGATCGCCGGCACCAAAACCAACGTGTGCTGCGAATCAACCGCGCGGGACGCCATGATGCTCGATTTCAAAACAGTGATGCTATCCGATTGCTGCGCCGCGCTCTCGGACGAGGAACACCGCGCCACATTGGAAACCTTCATCCAGCAATTTGGCGATGTCATGACGGTGGACGAGGCGCTCGCGGCGCTTGGGAAATAAAAAATGACGGGTTGGCCTAGAACTGATCTTTGCGATCTGCTCGGAATTGAGCACCCCATCATTCAGGCGCCGATGGCGGGCGCGACGACGCCGGCAGTGGCCGTTGCGGTGAGCAATGCCGGCGGGCTTGGCTCGCTCGGGTGTGCGGCAAAGACGCCTGATCAGGTTCGCGAAGATGTCGCGGCGCTTCAGGACGGCGCCAATCACGCCTTCAATATCAATTTTTTCGTGCACGACGTGCCGGAGCCGAATGCGGAAGACGAGGCGGCCATGCAGCAACGGCTGGCACCCTATTATGCCGAATTGGGGCTCGGTGAAGCGCCGACGGCACGCTCCATGTACCCGATATTCGGCGAAGAGATGCTGGAGGTCGTCACCAAGTTAACGCCGCCAGTGGTGAGTTTTCATTTTGGCTTGCCCGATCGCGCCATAATCGAGGGGCTCAAAAGTGTCGGTACCGTTATTCTCGCTTCGGCAACGACGGTACGCGAGGCGATCGTGCTGGAGGCGGGCGGTGTGGATGCGATTATCGCTCAGGGGCTTGAGGCGGGCGGTCATCGCGGCACATTCTTGGGCGATATCGGGTCCGGCAACATCGGAACTTTTGCCCTGGTACCACAAGTGGCCGATGCGGTGAAGTTGCCGGTAATTGCGGCAGGTGGTGTCGCCGATGGCCGAGCCATTGCGGCAGCATTTGCGCTTGGCGCTAGCGGTGTGCAGATGGGCACTGCGTTTCTCGCCTGCCCGGAAATGCAAATGCATCCGCTGCACCGAGAGTTACTGCTGAAAACGCTCGGTGAAGAGACGCAGGTAACGCGCTCCATTTCTGGCCGCCCGGCGCGGGCCATCGTCAATCGATACATCACCGAGATGAGCGAGAGCGGCGCCGAGCCCCTGGCTTTCCCACTGCAGTACAGCGTCGTAGGCTCGCTCAACGTGGCGAGCCGTAAAAATAATTCGACCGATCTGATGGTGATGTGGGCCGGGCAGGGTGCGGCACTGTCGAAAGTTCTGCCGGCGGGTGAACTTCTCACCAAGCTCGCCGAAGACGCTCAGGCCGTTCTGGCGCGGATGTAATCGGGCTACGGCAAATAGGCTCCGCCATTGGCGTGGAGAGTGGTGCCGACGCAAAAGGCGGCGTCGTCCGAGGCAAGAAAGAGTGCGGCGGCGGCGATCTCTTCCGGTTTACCGAGGCGGCCAATCGGCATCAAATCATTGACCAGTTTGGCGATTACGTTTTCGTCGATGCCGGAGAGCATGGTGGTGTCCGTCGGCCCAGGTGAGAGTGTGTTGACGCAGATGCCGTCCGGGATGGCTTCAAGCGCCAGACACTTGCTGAACGCGATCACAGCCGCTTTCGAAGCGGCGTAGTGGCTGAGACCCGGATTGCCGCGATGAGCAACTTCCGAGGCAAAATTGACAATTCGTCCCCATTTCCGTTGGCGCATGGCGGGCAGGACGGCGCGGCAACAAAGGAACGTGCCGCGTAAATTTATCTGGATCATGCGATCCCATTCCTCGACGGGCATCTCTTCCACGGTCCCCGCACCTGCAATCGCGGCGGTATTGATCAAAATGTCGATCCCGCCGATTGCCTCTGCGGCCGTCGCAAAAGCAGCATTGACCGAGGCTTCGTCGCCAACGTCAATCGCACCGCCAAAATGGCCCGAATCCGGTCCCGCCAGGGAAGCCGCTAATTCCGCAGCGCCGTCACCGTTGAGATCGAGCAGCGCCAATGTTGCCCCTTCGCCGGCAAAGCAGCGCGCGATGGCACCACCGATTCCGCCCGCGCCGCCGGTGATTGCCGCTGTCTTACCTGAAAGTCTCGCCATAGATATTTTCCCATGTGGAAGTGAAGCGCACATTACAAAACTATTGTCCGCGCCCTGGATAGGGAAGAGGAGATTTGTGCCGGATAAGCGCTATCCATACCGGTATGAGTGGTGGTATAACAGGTAGACCATGGAAAGAGAGACGATTACACGCAGAAGATTATCGGACGAGGTGGCGGACCGCCTTGAGGGATTGATTCATTCCGGCGAATTCGAACTTGGCGATAAATTGCCTTCCGAACGCGATCTTATGGAGCGCTTCAGTGTTGGCCGCCCCTCTGTGCGCGAGGCGTTGTTCGCACTGCAGAAAATGGGGCTGGTTGAGATTACCAGTGGGGAACGGGCGCGCGTTACCAAGCCAACACCGGAAACTGTCCTCAACGGTTTGACCGGAACCGTGCACCATATGCTGACAGATGCACAAGGCGTGCGCCATTTACAGGAAGCACGTTTATTTTTTGAGGCCGGATTGGCGCGTGATGCAGCGCGACTGGCAAAAGAGACGGATATCGCGCGCCTGGAAGAAGCCTTGGCGGAAAATCATGCGGCACTCGGTGATGAGCAGGCGTTTGAGCGCACGGATGTGAACTTTCACTATGTGCTCGCGCAAATTCCGAGCAATCCGGTATTTGTCGCCATTCATGAGGCCGTCGTTGGGTGGCTAACGGAACAGCGCAACACGGCGCTTCGCAACAGCGGCGTCGCGAAAGGCGCATACGACTGGCATGCCAAAATTTTCCACGCCATAGCTGAGCACGATGTTGACGGAGCGGAGCTCGCCATGCGTGGGCATTTGGGAGATATCTCAAAGTTTTATTGGCGCGCCAAAGGGCGCGCGGAATCAGGCTAACGGCGAATACAAAATTCGACCGCGACGTCCATAAGAGCAAAAATTGGGAGATAACGGGTGACCCAGAACATCATGAAGGAAATGGCCCAAACGCGGCGGGCCAAGCTCGGTACCTTCTTGGTCGAGTTCAATACGCCCGGTATCGGGCAGATCATGAAGGCGGCAGGTTGCGAATATGTCCTGTTGGATATGGAACATAGCGGCTTCAATTTCGAAAGCCTCAAATCCATGCTGCGTTACATGCAGTCAGCTGAGCTTCCGACAATCGTTCGCGTACCTTCGCGAAACTACAATCACATCGCCCGGGCGCTCGACATGGGCGCCGAAGGGTTGATGCTGCCCATGGTAAGCTCGGGCGAGGAAGCCGCTCAGATCGTTGCTCATGCCAAATACCCCTCCCAGGGCCATCGCGGTGTTGCCCTCCAAGTTGCTCATGACCGCTACCTTCCGGGGCCGGTACTCAAGAAGCTGCGTGATGCCAACAAGCGCACCACTATCTTTGCCCAGATTGAAACACCGGATGGCGTCGCCAATGCGGATGAAATCGCTGGCGTGAAGGGCATCGATTGTCTGTGGGTTGGACATTTTGATCTCAGCGCCTCAATGGGCATTGCAGGCCAGTTCGATCATCCGGATTTCATTGCCGCCGTGGATCTGATCAGCCCCACTTGATTGGTCCAATTTGAATGTTAGTGCATGGCCGGCTTTTGGTACATCGGAACGATGGTTTCCGGGGCCGGTGGGCGGTAGCCCAAAGCACTGTGCGGTCTCTTGGTGTTGTAGTGTTTCCTCCATTCTTCGATGACGATT
>JAPYQV010000059.1:5952-10170 GCA_029937205.1 Alphaproteobacteria bacterium | reverse complement strand
ATGTAGTAGGTATCGTGCAGCGCAATATCGACGCCGGCGTTTGATAGCACGACGCCGGTCACGCCGCCGACGGTGAACAGGAAGATAAAACCCAGGACCCACAGCAAAGGTGTCTTGAACGTGATCGAGCCACCCCACATGGTCGCCAGCCAACTGAAAATCTTAATGCCTGTCGGCACCGCGATCACCATCGTTGCGGCAATGAAATAGGCCCGGGTATTCACATCCATGCCGACCGTGTACATGTGATGCGCCCAGACAACGAAACCGATAAAGCCGATCGCCACCATGGCATAGGCCATACCGAGATAGCCGAAAACCGGCTTCTTGGAGAAGGTCGACACAATATGGCTGGCGATGCCGAAGCCCGGCAAAATCAAAATATAGACTTCCGGATGGCCAAAGAACCAGAACAAGTGCTGGAACAGCAGCGGATCGCCGCCGCCGGCCGGATCGAAGAAGGTGGTGCCGACATTGCGGTCGGTCAGCAGCATCGTAATGGCGCCGGCCAGAACCGGAATCGCCAGCAGCAACAGGAACGCGGTCACCAGGATCGACCAGGAGAACAGCGGCATCTTATGCAGCGTCATACCCGGGGCGCGCATATTGAGGATTGTTGTTATAAAATTGATCGCACCCAAAATTGAGGAAGCACCAGCGAGATGAAGCGCGAAGATCGCCATATCCATCGCTGCCCCTGGCTGGCCGCTGGTCGATAACGGAGCGTATATCGTCCAGCCGCCGCCCACTCCGGTGGCACCTCCCGCCGTACTTGGCACGAAGAGCGAG
This sequence comes from Alphaproteobacteria bacterium, assembly GCA_029937205.1. Classification (GTDB taxonomy): domain Bacteria; phylum Pseudomonadota; class Alphaproteobacteria; order UBA828; family UBA828; genus PTKB01. The sequence continues at coordinate 9,381 of JAPYQV010000059.1, read as the reverse complement.
CCGACAAGCAGTGCGCCGGCCGGAACCAATAGCCAGAAACTGATATTGTTCAGGCGCGGGAAGGCCATATCCGGCGCGCCGATCATCAATGGCACCATCCAATTGCCCATGCCGCCGATAAACGCCGGCATGACGAAGAAGAACACCATGATCAGTCCGTGCGCGGTGATGAAGACATTAAAATAATGCGGATTGTCGGCAAATATCTGCATGCCGGGAGCGGCCAGTTCGATCCGCATGAGGATCGACAGCGCCGCGCCCACCACGCCCATGATAATGGCGAACACAAGATACATCGTGCCGATGTCCTTGTGGTTGGTGGAATAGAGCCAACGGGTAATGCCCCGTGGAATGTGATGATCCGCATGCGCGTCTTGCGCTGCTCCACTATAACTCATTGAACGCTTCCTTCCTTGCCGGCTCAGTCAGCCGATGCGAGGCGCGCGACCGTAAGGTCCTCATCGCCGTCATTGCTGGCAAATTCTTCCTGGGCATACGCCACCCACTCGGCGTAGTCCTCCTTCGAGACTGCTTCGACGCGAATTGGCATGAAGCCATGGTCGCGTCCGCACAGTTCGGAACATTGGCCGTAATAAATGCCGACCGCATCGACGCGGAACCAACCCTCATTAATACGCCCCGGGACCGCATCGATTTTGATCCCAAACGAAGGGATGGTCCAGGCGTGAATCACATCGTCCGCTGTCACCAGAAGGCGAATGTTTGTATCGATGGGAACGACAACGCTTTCGTCGGTTTCCAGCAGCCTGAGCTGGCCCTCTTCCAATTCATCTTCGGTCAGCATCACGGCGTCGAAAGAGATGTCTTCGCCCAAATCGGGATATTCATAGGTCCAATACCATTGATGACCAATTGCCTTGATGGTCATTTCGGCTTCGTCGGTCCGGTCCATGAAATAGAGCAAACGGAATGACGGAATGGCGATCGCCACCAAGGCAATTACCGGAATGACGGTCCACAGCACCTCGATCAGCGAGTTATGGGTAAACTTCTGCGGTACGGGGTTTCTCTTGGCGTTGAAGCGGATGAATATGTAAGCCATGAGACCCATAACGAATAAGGATATGACGACGCAGATCCAAAACAGGATATCGTTGAAGCTGACGATTTTTTCCATCGTCGGGCTGTGCGCATCCTGGAACCCCATTTGCCAATCTTCGGGCGCCTGAGCCATGGCAACGCCGCCGCCAATCATGACGGTCGTAAAGAAGACCGCCAAAGCGGTCAGTCTCTTTCTAAACATTCTGGTATTCCTCCACCCCACCGAGCACGTGCGCGGCCGGTTTGCTAGGCGCCGTTGCAAGACCAATTACACCGAATCCTGATTCAACGCGGCCAGACTATAGTGGGAGAGCGCCGAGGATGTAAGCCATTACAAGTCCAGGAATGATAAGTTTTTTCGATTCACCAGGAATTCGATCATTCGGCGACAACTTCACCGTGGTCCGGCCACAATAAATCGGCTTATCTATCTGATATTAAGATTTATTTTTAGTTAACATCCAAACAAAATATCAAGTGGAAAGTGTTATTAATTAGCCCCGCCTGCGTCGAATTGTCGCGCTTCGCACAAGGCGCGCCCGACTTGGCAAAGTGAATGAAGGTAAATTTCTCTCACCGACGCTTGGCGTAGAGGAAAATCACTGCCATATCATGGATAATCTATTGGCCAACAACTCCAGCATCGGGATGTCGATATGAGTGATTTTGCCACCACCGACGAATTGTTCTTCACCCGTGCCGGTCTGGACCGGGCAAAAACGGAACATATTGTGGAGGACGCCCTGGCCGGCACCGACGACGGTGAATTGTTCCTCGAATACCGCCAAAGCGAAGGCCTGTCATTTGACGATGGCCGCCTCAAGAGCGCGAGCTTCGACACCACGCAAGGTTTTGGCCTGCGTGCCATCGCCGGCGAAGCGACCGGCTACGCCCACGCCTCGGAACTCAACGAGGCCGCCATCCGGCGCGCCGCCGAGACCGTCAAGGCGGTGCGCGCCGGCCATTCTGGGGTCGCTGCGGAGGGTCCGCAGCCAACAAATCAATCGCTTTATTCCGATGCCAATCCGCTTAACGGCACCGCATTTGAGGAAAAGGTTAGTTTGCTTGGAGAAATCGATGCCTATGCGCGCGCACTCGACCCGCGCGTCGATCAGGTCATGGTGTCGCTCACCGGCGAGTGGCAGGCGGTACAGATAATTCGCGCGGGAGGACGGCGGGCGGCGGATATCCGCCCTCTGGTGCGGCTCAATGTTTCATTAGTCGTGCGCGATGGCGAACGCCAGGAAACCGGCTCCCATGGCGTCGGCGGGCGCTCGGACTACACCACCTATATTGCGCCGGAGAATTGGCAGGCGCAGGTCAACGAAGCGCTTCGTCAGGCACTGGTGAATTTGGAATCCGTACCCGCACCAGCCGGGGAATTTCCGGTGATTCTCGGCCCCGGCTGGCCTGGAATTCTGCTACACGAAGCGATCGGCCACGGGCTTGAAGGCGATTTCAACCGCAAAAAAACATCTGCGTTTGCCGGGCTCCTCGGCGAACGGGTGGCGGCGGACGGCGTGACGGTGGTCGATGACGGCACCCTCGGCGGGCGGCGCGGCTCGCTCACCATCGACGATGAAGGGACGCCGACGGGCACGACGACTCTAATCGAGAACGGCATCCTGCGCGGCTATCTGCACGACCGCTTGAACGCGCGCCTGATGGGCATGGCGCCAACCGGCAACGGCCGGCGCGAGAGCTTTGCCCACGCGCCTTTGCCGCGCATGACCAATACCTTCATGCTGGCCGGGGAGCGCGACCCGGAAGAGATCATGCACGGCGTCAAGCGCGGCATTTACGCGCGCAATTTCGGCGGCGGCCAAGTCGATATCACGTCCGGCAAGTTCGTCTTTTCGGCATCCGAAGCCTATCTCATCGAAAACGGCAAAACCACCGCGCCCCTGAAAGGCGTGAGCCTGATCGGTAACGGCCCGGACGTGCTGACCAAAGTGGATGCCATCGGCAATGATTTTGCCCTGGATCCGGGCGTCGGTACTTGCGGCAAGGCAGGCCAGGGTGTGCCCGTCGGTGTCGGCCTGCCAACCATCCTGGTCAACGGCATTACCGTCGGCGGCACGCAAACCGGATAGATTAGTCCAGCATTACCATCTTGCCCGTCGCCGCCGATTCCTCGGCCGCGAGGGTGGTGCGCACGGCGGCCAAAGATTCTTCCGGCGTGATGATATCGGGCCGCCGGCCTTCATTGATGCAGCGGATGAAATAGAGAAACTCGTCGCGCAGCGCGCCGCCCAAGGCACCGCCGTGGGATTCCGGCCAATAGGTCGTGTCGGGACTGCGGAAGCCATCGGCGTCGCAGATGCCGATATTGGGAAACGTGTCCTGAATGTGGAGGAAGCCATCAGA
>JAPYQV010000059.1:0-5942 GCA_029937205.1 Alphaproteobacteria bacterium | reverse complement strand
ATGATCGACATGCGCTCATCAATGGCGAAGGGGGTTTTCTCCGGCATGCACCAGACGGTCTCGATAATGGCGCTGGCGCCCGAGGCAAAGCGGTACATGGTCTGACCCACATCGGGATATTTGCGCCCACGCAGATCGACCGTCTGGGCAAAGGCACTGACAATTTTGTCGCCGGTGAGCCACAGCATCAGATCGGTATCGTGAATCGTATCGCCCATGATGGGGCCGATCTTGTTGAGAATTTCCGGCGTCCAGGCGGCGGATATATTACGCCGCGCCGAAAGCGAGAGAATTTTCCCCAGGCTGCCGGTTTCAATCTCCCGTTTGGCGGCGACATAACGCGGATTGAAGCGGCAGATATGACCGACCATGAGATTTCCCGCCGCCGCCGCCGCCGCATCGCAAATGCGCCGGCAATCCGCGACCGTGTGCGCCATCGGTTTTTCGAGAAACACATGCTTGCCGGCGGCCAGCGCCGCCAATGCGGGATCGGTATGTTGATCCCACATGGTGCAGATGCTCACCGCATCAATGTCGGGGTCCTTCAGAAGCTCATGATAATCCGTGAAGGTTTTCTCGACGCCAAACTTTTGTCCGAGTTCGGCCAGACGCTCAGGCGTTCGTGTGCACAGCGCAGCCAGTTCAAGCCCCGGAATACCTGCGATCGCTTGACAATGTATTTCGCCGAACCATCCCAGGCCGATGACGGCAATTCTAACGCCAGGCATACCGCCTATTTCACATAGGCGACGAATTCGACGAAGCTCACTTCATTGTCTTTATCCGCATCCATCCGCACGAAGCGACGATCGGCATAGCCGTCCCACTCCTCGCGCTCGACCCCGCCACTGCCGTTCTGGTCAATGCGCTCGAATGATTTTGTCCGGCGCGCCGCACGGCGCTCCGAAGGCTTGCGCCCCTGGTCGCGAAATTCAGGCAGGTCGAGGACACCGTTCGCATTGGTATCCATCCGGTTGAACGTCGACACGCGATAAATGGTGTATTCGGAGCGAGTCGTGACACTGTTGGCATTTGTGTCGATCCGCGCGAAACGCCCGCGAAAGCGTTCCTCGTCTTCTTCCGTCACCTGCGCAGCAGCCTGCTGGACAGAATTGGGCACCATGGCCCAGGCCCCCAGCATGAGCGCCGCCATGAGCGGGTACAGTATTATTTTCTTTGGCTGCATGTTTTTCACCTCCGATTCTCCCCAATTATTATGCAATTGGTTCTATGTGACGCCAATTGTGATCTACGGGAGAATAAGATCGTGAATTGGCTAAAATTCAAGACGCTGCAGCATTTTGCCCAGCTGAGCCATTCAGTCGTTCTCGGCCATGCGATGTGGTGAAATCGATCGCCGGTCCCTTGGGAACGATACCCAATGGATTGCGCAATTCGCTGATCGAGTAATAGCCTTGCTTGTAGGTGTCCAGATCACAGGTCGGCGCGATGCCAGGCATTTGATAGAGGTCACGTACATAGCCCCACAAATTGGGATAATCCTGAATGCGCCTAAGGTTGCATTTAAACGCACCGAAATAGGCCACGTCGAAACGCATCAGCGTGGGAAAGAGGCGCCAATCCGCCTCGCTTGGACTATCGCCGCAAAGGTAACGCCGGGTCGCGAGGCGCGCCTCCAACTTATCCAACGCCCTGAACAATTCATCAAACGCTTCTTCATAGGCTGCCTGGCTGCGCGCGAAGCCAGTCCGGTAGACGCCATTGTTGACGCTCCGATAGGTCTCGGCGTTGACGGCGTCGATGTCAGCGCGCAAACCCTCTGGGTATAGATCCGGGCCACGCGCACCGACATCGTCGAAAGCGCTGTTCAGCATGCGGATGATCTCGGAGGATTCATTGTTGACGATTGTTTGGCGCTTCTTGTCCCACAATACCGGCACCGTCACGCGACCCGAAAATGCCGCATCCGCAGCCGCGTAAATTTCATGCAATGCCTGACGGCCAAGGAGCGAATCGCTGTTTGCTCCAGGCTTTGGTTCGAACACCCAGCCTTCCGCGCTGCGCTTCGGCAATACCACGTCGAGTGAAATCAAATCCTCCAGGCCTTTCAGGGCGCGCACGATCATGGTGCGGTGCGCCCACGGGCAGCCCAAGGCAACATAAAGGTGATAGCGCCCGGCCTCCGCTTGGAAGTCACCAGCACAATCCTCGCCGCCGGGCGCGCCGTCCGGTGTGATCCAATTGCGGAAGCTGGACACGGTGCGGCGGTATTTGCCGTCATCGGCGGATCCGCTTGCCGGCTCCTCCACATGCCAGACGCCTTCGATCATCATTCCCATAATTCAAACGCTCCTAAAATAGCCCGGCACGGTAGTCGTGAATGGCTTGTTCGATCTCCTCGCGAGAATTCATGACGAAGGGGCCGTAGCGCACGACCGGTTCGTTTAAAGGCTTGCCGGCGATCAGCAATGCTTGGCCGCCTTTCGCGCCAGCGCGCATGTGCACACCCTCGCCATCACTCAGAATGGCAAGGGTGTGATGCGGCACCTCGACCACCGCACCCTCATCTGAAGCGATGATTGAAATCTCGCCTTCAAACACGTAGCAGAACGCTGCATGGCCGCTTGCCAAGGGCTGAATGTGCTCGCCACCCTCGGGCAGGGTGATATCAAGATAGGTCGGCTCCACCGCGATGCCGCTTACCGCGCCCCGGGTGCCATCGACCTCGCCGGCAATCACCCGGATGCGCACACCGTCTTCGCTCATCACTTCCGGGATATCTCCCGGCTCTATATTCTGGTAGCGCGGCGCGCACATTTTTTCCGCCGCTGGCAAATTTACCCAGAGCTGAAAGCCGCGCATCAGCCCCTCTTCCTGCTCCGGCATTTCGGAATGCACGATGCCGCGCCCGGCTGTCATCCACTGGATGCTGCCAGGGCCGAGGGTGCCGCTGGCACCGGTGCTGTCTTCATGGCGCATCAGGCCGTTCAACATATAGGTGACGGTTTCGAAACCGCGATGCGGGTGATCCGGGAAGCCGCCGATATAATCCGCCCCCTCTTCCGAGCCGAATTCATCGAGCAGCAGAAAGGGATCGAGATTATCCAGCACCGGCCCGCCGATGGTGCGGTTCAATTTCACCCCCGCCCCATCGCTGGTGGCAACCGCCGGCACAAGATTTTTTACGCTGCGCAATTTCATCGCATCCGCTCCGTTCATTCCGAGGTCAACTGTATCAAGCCGCCAGTTTATGCGCTATCTCCGCGGCGTGGCGGCCCTGAAAACGGGCCAAGCCAAGTTCGATGTCGCTCGGTTGACGCGAGCCGTCAGCGCCGGCGATCGTCGCCGCGCCGTAGGGCGAGCCACCAATTAGCTCGTCGGTACGGGTCTGATCCGTCGCCGAATAGGGCAAGCCGACAATCACCATGCCGAGATGCAACAGGGTGTTATGAAAGGAGAGAATAGTGCTCTCCTGGCCGCCATGCTGACTTCCGGTCGAGGTGAAAACGCTACCCACCTTGCCGATCAACGCGCCCTTCGCCCATAGGCCGCCGGTTTGGTCGAGGAAATTCCGCATTTGCGCCGCCATATTGCCAAACCGCGTCGGCGTGCCAAAAATTATCCCGTCATAATCGCCCAATTCGCCGGGCTCGGCGAAAGGTGCGTCTTGATCGAACTTCATGCCGCCTTCGCGCGCGACATTTTCGGGGACCAGCTCCGCCACCCGTTTCACATCCACCGTCACCGAATCGAGTGAGCGCGCGCCCTCGGCAACGGCCCGCGCCATGGTCTCCACATGTCCGTAACTGCTGTAATAAAGCACGAGAATTTTTGTCATCTGGCCTGCTCCTCTGTGGCATCGTGCAAATTTTGATAGAGGAGATATAAGTGTTTCGATATTTATTTAAATACCGATATATTTCACAATATTGTTTCTTTTTTAGCTATAATACCACATATGGACCCACTCTCCGGCATGTCCGTCTTTGCCGCCGTGGCGGACGCTCAAAGTTTCACCCAGGCAGCCAAACGTCTCGGCATGTCGAAATCTTCCGTCAGCAAGAGCGTGACCCGCCTGGAGGAGCGCCTCGGTGCGCGGCTCATCAACCGCACCACCCGGCGGCTCAGTCTGACGGAAGTGGGGCATGACTTTCACCTGCGCTGCAGCCGAATTGTCGAGGAAGCGGAAGCCGCCGAGCAAGCGATAAACCGCCTGCAAGAATCGCCGCGCGGCACGCTCAGGGTCAATGCGCCGCTCAGCTTCGGGCTGCGTCATCTCGGTCCGGCGCTGCCGGAATTTATGGTGATGTATCCTGAGCTAAAGCTGGATATCGATTTCCTCGACCGCCGGGTGGATCTCATCAAGGAAGGCTACGACGTAGCGGTGCGGAGCGGCGCGCTCGATGATTCATCGCTGATCGCACGGCGCCTGGCGCCCAATCGACTGGTTGCGGTGGCCGCGCCTGCCTATCTCGAGCGCCATGGCACACCGGCGCAGCCAAAAGCGTTGGCAAGCCACAATTGCCTCACGTACGCCTATTTGCCGAGCCCGGGCGCTTGGCAGTTTCAGCTCGACGGGCAGCCGCTCGCCGTGTCGGTCTCGGGCTCTTTGCAGACAAATAATAGCGATGTGATCCTGGATGCGGTGCTGGCTGGTCTCGGTATCGCCACGGCCCCGACGTTTATTTGCGGCGCCGAATTGGCGGCCGGAAACTTGCACCGCATCCTCGCCGATTTCGAGCCCGAACCCTATGGCATTCACGCCATCTATCCGCATAGCCGCCATCTCCCGCTCAAAGTCCGGGTGTTTATCGATTTCTTCGCCGACCGCTTCGGCGATCAACCCTATTGGGACTGCGCCTGGGTCTAGAAGTCTGCCTGGCTATCCGCCAGACGCCTGGCAATCTCGTCCATCCTATCGGCTTCCACATTGGCGAACGAAAAGCGCAGATAGGCATCCTGTCCGGGACCAAAAAAAGCGCCGGGGAGGCACAGCATGTTCTGTTCATCGGCCAAACGCCGCGCCACGTCGACCGCGCCCTTGCCCGAGTGAGGATGACGCATATAGGCAAAAAATGCGCCGGCGCTGACCAGCTCATATTCGAGATCGTTACGCGCCAATGCCCGGCGCAAAGCCGCCAAGCGGGTCAGGCTGAGTTGGCGCTTTTCCTCTTTCCAGCGATCCAATTTCTGCAAACCAAACAGCGCTGCCGCCTGGCCCAGCGCCGGTGCACAGATCGCGGCGCAATCCATGCCCTTGGTGAGTTCCGCCGTGACCGCCGGTCCGGCGACCAAGCCGCCGACCCGGTGCCCGGTCAGGGCATAGGCCTTGGAAAAGCTGAACAGCTGAATCAACACCCCTGGCCAGTCCGGCTCCTGGAGAAGGCGGTGGGGCGCGCCGTCATCGGGCAGGAAATCCTTGTAGGTTTCATCGAGCACCAGAGCGATGCCGCGGGCGCGCGCAAGATCGAAAAATTGCCCAATCACCTCGGGCGGATATATCGCGCCGGTCGGGTTGTTGGGGCTCACCAGAATGATGGCGCGTGTCTGTCCGGTAATTTTCTCCGCCGCCTCGTCAACATCCGGCACGCCACCTTGCGCCGCCTGGAACGTGAGCGGCACGGCCTTGGCGCCGAGCATCTTGAGCCACATATCGTGATTGAAATAATACGGCGCCGGTAAGATGACTTCATCGCCGACGCCCGCCAAAGCCATTAGTGCCAGGCAAAAAGCCTGATTACAGCCCGCCGTGATGCTGATTGCCGCCGCCGATACGTCGGTGCCGTAAAAATTGCTGAGATGATCGGCAAATGCGGCGCGGAGTTCCGGCGTGCCGCGAATATCGGTATAGCGCGATAGCTCAGGACGGTGGATCTCCCGAGCCAAATGATCGAGCAGCGCGGGCGCCGGCGGATAGTTCGGCTCGGCCTGGGCGAGATCGATCAGCGGCTTATGGTCGGGAAAGCTGCGGCCCTCGATCC
>JAPYQV010000058.1 GCA_029937205.1 Alphaproteobacteria bacterium | reverse complement strand
ACCCAGATTCTACCGTCCCTCGAGAGAAGTCGACAGAGAGTCCACCGCGGCCAATTAACCCGATGAATTTTGAGAATTTTATTTCAACTCGGCGTTATTTGAACAAAGGTAGCCAGATCGGGACAAGAATGTTCGGTCGCCTCCTTGCCGGGCCAACAAGTCGGCTTATTTCGTCCCAGTTTGAGGAGTTATTCGGGCCCGAAAATGAGGCCGATCGGAATGACTGCTTTACAATTCTAGCCTTGACGCCCGAACGCTTTCGCGGTGACTTGGAAATTCTGGCAAAGTCTGGAAGGTTTCGCATTGTTGCGATGCCAAAGCATTGGCAGCACCGAATCATTGCCACTCATATTCCGCCGACGGCGCCATGGGATGCATATTTTCCGAATCGCGAACCGAACGGATTTGATGACCGTTGGCAAAAGTCGAGAAAGGTTGCCAGAGATATTTTCAGCCGCCTCTTTCTGGAACAACGGATCGATTGCGTGGTCAGCTGCGCATTGCACTATATTCAAGACTATGTCCTCGGTGTCGCTGCTGCGGACCTCGGGACACCTTTTGTGGTGCTCCATCGCGAGAGCTTGCATGCGTCCAAAAAAAGGAAGGCGTTTACACAGAATCAATGGTCAAAAATCGCGCCTTTCGAGGGCACGCATGTTGTCGTGCACAACAAACAGGCTATGGACACGTTCGTTGACAGCGGATTTGTACCCGGTAACAAAATATCCGCTCGTGGCTGTATGCGGATGGATGAATATATTGAGAAAATAAACAGGCATAAAACTCATGCAAAAAAACATGACCGAGTGACCTTTTTCTCCTTTTATTATGGCATTGGTGGTGTCGGCGCAGCGACATTATGGAATGAAACAGCCGGAAACAATTTCAAGAAACTTTTTGATCAGACCCATTTAGCCTTTGCCCGCACTGCGAAAGCATATCCAGATACTGAGTTCGTAATTAAGCTTAAGTGGGGGGACGGCTGGCTTCGAGCGGTCCACGAACTGTTTGCACGAAATGATGTGGATATTTCTTCCATTCCCAATCTGATCGTCGATTTCGAGGGTGATGCCCAGGATTTCGTTTTGACCTCTGATGTCGTCATCGCTTTTGGTTCAACTGCGATTCCAGAGTCCGGCATCACCGGTATACCGGTCATTATTCCGATGTTTGAAGAAGCGGCCACCCCGGACCAGAAGAATCAGGTATTTTTTCAAGGTGAAATGGACGGGTTCCTCGTCGCCGAAAGCTGCCAGGAATTTGAAACAATGATCGAAGAACAAATGAAAAATCCGCATGTCAGCGACGCAATGATGACTGCGAGAAACCTGTTATTCGAGCGATGGGTTTCGTCACTCGATGCAAATGCTACAGACCGATATATCGACCTTCTTGAGACGTTGATCGAAAATAGATAGATTTCACCCGTCGCCATGGTGAATATTAGGTGATGGCGCAGGCCTTTTGACCCACCCGTACCACCTTTGTTTCAACCCGCCGCCATGAACCACCATCTTCGCTATGAAAAATGACCCCGAACTTTTGAGGCTCATGGTTGACGACCAGGATCGGCATGATCCGATCTATGGGCCGGGACCCTACTGGCGGCCTTATCAAAACAGAATGATCAAGGCGATCGCGAGAAATGGGATCGAAAATTTTCGAGGGGTACCGTCGGTCGGAAAGGGCTATGCCGACACCGTCACGCTCAATCCAAGGGATGTCTGGCATGATCCGTATTCTTTCAAATCACGCATAAAGAACTTGGCGACGAAATTGGTCGCAGTAAAACCAGTGATAAAAGACTACCGCACTCTCCTCGGGAGTCGGGACATTGAATTGGAGCGGGTAAATCGGTGGTACTACCGCGCTGCCCATGACGACTGGTTTAGCAATATTTCAAAAACGTTTTCGATTCCAGATTCGATGCATGGTGGGTGCCTTCAATCAATAACAATGGGAAACGGACAGATCGTTTCGAAAAAATATCTTGATCTGCTGATGAGACTGGATTCCTTTGGTGCGCAAGTCGACTTTCGCCAGGTCCGGTGTGCGTTCGAAATTGGCGGCGGTTTTGGCGCATGGCCACACCTAATGGTTTCAATGTTTCCTAACGTGAGAAAATTTGCGTACCTCGATATTCCACCGATGCTTTATGTCGCGACGCAGTACCTTCGCCACTTCTTTGGTGAGTCGGTCATCGATTATCGCGCCACGCAAAACACTTCCGACATTCGCTTTTCCGACAATGACGACCTCGAAATTATCTGTATTTGTCCTTGGCAAATTGAAAATCTAAATATTGATGCCGAACTGTTCTGGAATGTGGCCTCATTCTCTGAAATGACGCCAGACATCGTTGAGAATTATGCCAATTTCCTGAAAGGCGTCTTGAACCAAGATAAATCAAACGTCTGCCTTGTCCTGAATAAGGAACAGCCGTTACCAGGCGTCAATATAACGATGCCCAGTGAAATCCTCGCCGCATTTTCTCCCGAATTTCAATTTGATGATTTTTCGCCTCGTGCCGAGCATCCAGAGCACGCTCAATATTGGTTTGGAAAACGGTCAGGCGATACCGCTAGCTGAATTACCGAGGGGATGTCATCCAATAAATTGCCAATTCTGAACGGGCATTTCCTTTGACCCATCGTAGCGCGTCGGACCGGCTGTTCCCGGCACTATTGACAGATTCTCAGCATCAAGATTAGTCTAATCGCCTGCGAATTTATGGCGGGTTGCAGTGCACCCGGCCTGCGGCAGCTGTGGCGAAGTAAGGTAAAAATAGCCACTATTTGCTGTCTTCCTTGAACAACCCGAGAAGCGCATCTCCGTATTCATTACGGCAACCAAATGATGATTCCGATCCCGAAATATTCAGCATTCCTAAATTGCATTGACCACATCTAAATCCCGTTTTTTGTTAAGTCAGAACCGCGACCTTGATGGGGCATCAGTGCTCATTACGGGTGGGACCGGCACGTTTGGGAAACAATTCTGCGAAACGATCCTCAACGAATTCAGTCCGCGCAAAGTCATCGTATTTTCGCGCGATGAGATGAAACAGTTCGAAATGCGCAATAGTGCGGCGTTTCGCGAGCATGATTCGACAATGCGTTATTTTATCGGCGATGTACGCGACCAGAATCGCCTCGAAATGGCATTCCGGGACGTCGATTACGTTATCCATGCCGCGGCTCTAAAACAGGTTCCTGCCGCCGAATACAATCCCTTTGAGTGCATTCAGACGAACGTCTATGGCGCAGAGAATGTTGTCACCGCGGCAATTCGGACTGGCGTCAAAACGGTTATTGCGTTGTCTACTGACAAAGCGACAAATCCAATAAATTTGTATGGCGCGAGTAAACTTGCGGCCGACAAAATTTTTATTGCGGCTCGAAATTTAGTTGGTGCCGGGTCCCCGTTATTTGCGGTCGTTCGATACGGGAATGTCATCGGGTCCCGCGGCAGCATCGTCCCATTTTTTCAGAACCTCATTGATGACAAGGCCGATTCGCTGCCGATTACAGATGAACGGATGACGCGGTTCTGGATCACCATCCAGGAAGGCGTGAATTTTGTAATTTCCTGTCTGCCGATGATTCGGGGCGGTGAGTTGTTCGTTCCAAAATTGCCGAGCATGAAAATTGTCGACCTTGCAAACCTGATGGCACCTGATTTGCCGACGCACACAATCGGCATTCGTCCAGGCGAAAAGCTGCACGAGTCCATGATTACCGAGGACGACGCCCGCTCGGCAATTGAACTCCCCGACCGTTATGTCGTTCGGTCGTTGCTCTATGACTCTCAAAATAACTATCACGATGACGAAAAGATGGTCTCAGAGGACTTCCGGTACGCCAGCAATACAAACACGGAGTGGCTGGAAGGATCGGAGATGTTGCAATTTATCCAAGATTTAAAATCTTGAATTCGTCCAGCTAAGACCCGTCGATCGTAATCTTGGAATTGTTACACCGGTAATTCGAGATGTTCATTTATCGGTTCCGCTGCCCGCAGGAATCGCCGCCTGCGGCAACCACGTTACCACCCCATCTTTTTTGATCTGACACAAACCTTGCCAGCAACACTCGCCGTTGACACTGATTCAATTCTCAAACAAGGCGTTAAGGATTGGCAGCGTTCTTTCTCCTGGCCGGTCAGCGAACCTGAATTTCGTGTCATCCGATCATGCGTCAATACCACCTTTGAGGCGTTGATAGAGGCGCTTCTACCCCCATGGAACCGTCTGATCATGGCGGATATCGTTTTTAAGCACTATCTGATCCAACATGTCCATTCGGCTGTGGTTACCGCACGACAAACCAAAGAAGGAGGATCAGTTGCCCGAACGGATCGGCACCTTTCCCCATACCGGGAGGATTACTGGCAGGTTGGTGGCGCGCACCAAGCTCTGATTGCAGCCGCAAAAAAGAATCGGGCGATCGATTTTGCGCGGCGGCGCTATCGCCGCTTCAAATACAATCCACAGTCGCCGCTTCACAAACGTATATTCGGCACCGTATCTGGAAGTCAGTCTTGGAACCTCGGGGCGCTGCATGGTGCCAAAGTTGAGTGGATGGCGCAGTCGAACTGTGTTTGGGACTTTCCGATTGTCGAATCAGTTTCACGACCCAGTGCGGCAGCAGCGAGCAGGGATCAAAAGGCTTGTCAGGAAATAATTCTGAATTTCCTCAAGGACCTAGAGGTGAGTGTCGAGCAATCATTTGGCGTTCTGATTGAAACGGCGGCGGTTGCCGCTGCTTGGACAGAGCGCCTAGCGTCTCTGGAGCCGGTGTACGAGGGTGCCCGGCAGAAAACAAACGCCCAATTCCAGTATCTTGTCGCGGCAATGGGCAACTCCTTTATTCGCGCCGTTTCCTTGGGCGGAATCGATGCTGGCGCGACTGTAACCGGTGTTTTCCACGGTCACCATGTCGGATACAAAAACCTGGCAGACTATTGTTATATCGAATTTGGCGCGTGCAACGAATTTATCGGCCCGACAACGAAGGGCGCCAATTCACTGCGGGACGTCGCAAATCACTTCGAGTTTACACGTGGAAAAATAGAATCATTCAAGTCGTTGGAGACTTGCACCTACCATGATTTGTGGATTCGGCATCAAGGAACTTTGAAAGCATCGCAATCAAGAAATGTCATGATTCTGGGGTTTCCGGCCGACGATATACGTTACTCCTATGGTGCTGGTTTATTCAACCCGATCCGCCTTGACCTCGAAATTCGTCTCTGTCGAACCTTGCGTGCCAGTGGATATAAGGTTCTTTACAAACCTCACCCTTCGTCAATCAATCTTTCCCGCGCGCTGATTCAGGATGAAGTCGACGAATTTGTTACAGCGCCATTTGAGCAATCGTATACGCAAGCGGATGTCCTGCTCTTTACATATCCGGAAACTTCAACATTCGGATATGCGCTGTGTTTGGACGTACCAATGTTGCTTATCGATCTCGACGACGCCGATTGGCGGCCGAAAATTTACGATCTCGTAAGCAAGAGGTGCGTCATGGTCCCGGCATGGTTCGAAGATAATTGTCGGATTCAATTTCGTGAAGCCGAATTATCGGCAGCCGTCGAAGGTGCCGGGGACCTTTCCGACTTTAGTTATGTGTTCGAATATCTAATTCCAGAAAATGCCTGAGGGCGAATGAACGACCGCCTAACCCGCGAAAGCGACAACTGGGTTTAGTTTCAAATTGAACAGACAAAAAATACTTGTCACAGGTGCAAGCGGGTTGCTCGGTACAGGCCTCACCCCTCGGCTGGAGGTGCTAGGTGATATCATCCCGGTTGGCCGTCGAAACCCATCGCCAAATATCACCGTCTACGGCGATCTGTCGGATCCCCTATTTGCGACGCAACTTCTTGATGACCATCGGCCGGACATCATCGTCCATACAGTCGCCTTAACCGACGTTGACCAATGCGAAAAAAATATTCGCGCCGCATTCGAGACGAATGTGCAGACGACGCGAAATATTGTGTCATGGGCTTTGAAGAATGCGCCAGAAACCAGATTAGTCTACGTCTCAACCGACCAAGTGTATGGCGGGCCAGGCCCACACGGCGAGGAAAGCATCAACCCGCTTAATGTTTATGGGATGACCAAACTATGGGGTGAGGACGTCGCGCGAAACTTGGAACATAGCCTCATATTGAGAACCAACTTTTTTTCGCTGGGTACAGAGTTGAGACAAGGCTTCGCCGGTTGGTTAATCGAGAGTTTTCAACAAAAGCGATCGATCACCTTGTTTGAAGACGTTTGGTTCAACCCGCTGTATGTAACCGATCTTTCGAATCTCATTGTTGCCTTCATAAAAAGAAATTTGACCGGCACGTTCAATGTCGGCGCCTCTGAAACTGGACTTTCGAAGGCTGAATTTGCGCTAAAACTTGCGACCCAATTGGGGTTAGACGGCTCAAACACAAAGACGGGCAGTGTGCAGTCAGCTGATCTTTTGGCGCCGCGCCCTCACGATATGCGAATGTTGGTTGGAAAGGTGGAATCCGCGATGAATATAGGACTTCCGAGCGTGGAAGATGGCCTTCGCCAGCTGGCAAAGGACTGGCAGGAGAGCGTCGCCGCGAGTTCAGGTATTGAGGCTTAGGCCATGACACGCGCTCTTATTATTGCCGCCCACCCCGACGATGAAGTGCTCGGATGTGGCGGTTCCATCGCGAAGCTCCGAAGTCAAGGCGCTGCAGTTCGGGTGGTGTTTTTGGCGGAAGGCATTTCCGCGCGATATGATATCGCCGACATCAATTCGCCGAAAGTTCAGGCCGAGATTCAATTTCGAAATTCGTGCGCTCAAAAGGCGCTTCAATTTCTCGGTGTCGAAGAAGGCAGTGTCTTCCTCAGCGAGCGGCCCTGCTGCCGGCTTGATCAGGAACCATTGATTGACTCGGTGAAAATCATCGAACGACACATGAACGAGTTTGAACCAACGGTTCTATATGTGCACGCGGCGGGCGATCCCAATGTTGACCACGGCGTTGCGCACAAAGCGGCCCTTGCCGCCGCCCGGCCCCTCGGCACCAATCGCGGCTGCACCCTTCTCGCGTACGAAGTTTTGTCGAGCACGGAGTGGAACCCGCAGAAGGCTTTCCAACCAGCATTGTTCGAAGACGTTGACGCCTTCATCGATCAAAAATTGGCGGCGTTGAATTTCTACGAAGGTGAGATTCATGCGGCGCCCCATTCGCGAAGCCCGGAAGTTCTTCGCGCCCTCGCCGTCTACCGAGGCGCACAGGCCGGAATGCGGCACGCGGAGGCATTTGAAGTCATTAGAATGTCGAATTTGGGATTCGATGAATAAATCGTCGCGGCGGGCGGCAGGTCATCGCATCCTGCCGATTGAGGCCCGCGCTTGAAGTTTCTTGTTACCGGTGCGGCTGGCTTTATCGGATCCCATCTCGTTGACGCGCTCGTCAAAGGTGGAAACCAGGTCGTTGCCATCGATAATTTATCTCGGGGCCACAGGAAAAACGTAAATTCCAATTGCCAGTTTTATGAGCTCGATATTTGTGATCGTTCGTTACTAAGTGAGGTCATAAATCAGGAGTCGCCGATTGACGTCATTGTCCATCAGGCCTCAATAATTAATGCGGGCATCGATGCCGAGGATATTGACATCGATCTGGCTGTAAATGTCGTCGGCACTATAAATCTCCTCCAGCAAATAACGGACTCTGGTGCATCCCGGTTTGTTTACGCCTCATCTGTGGCGGTTTATGGCCGACCGGAAAACCTTCCAGCCACCGTTTCGGAAACGGTTCCCGCTCCGATTGCTTCTTACGGCATCGCCAAACTTGCAGCGGAGAATTACGTCAAATATTTTTGCTCGGCACTGACAGATGTATCGTTCGGAATACTTCGTTACGCCAATATTTTTGGACCTCGGCAGGACCTGTTTGGTGAAGTCGGAGTCGTCCGACATTTTGTCGAGGCGCTTGCCAGGTCTGAACCGATCACTCTTCACGGTGACGGCAATCAAACCCGTGACTATCTGTACGTTTCCGATTGTATCGACGCGACGATCGCATCCATTCACAGCGGCCAGGACATGCTTGTGAACGTCGGTTCGGGAAAGGCGACCACCGTCAATCGCATAATCGAAGTCATCCAGGACCTGTCTGAGGTAGAAGTTAAAATTTCCAATCACCCAACGCGTCACGGTGAAATCGGCAATTTCTGGTGCGATATTTCTGACGCCACCAGGATGCTCGACTGGCAACCGCAGACATCGCTGAAAGACGGTATCGCGGACACGATGAATTGGGCGGCGACCGAATATCTAAACCGTCAGGCCAGTACCAGTTAAGATCACAATATTGCGCTGAAGAAAATCCTCTCAATATGGATGAACTATTATTTGTCGCCGAGACAAATTCGGAAATTGGGCTTGGCCATGCCATGCGTAGCGTTGTCCTTGCCGCAACTGCGAGGAATGCGGGCCTGCCAACAATATTCTGTTTGAGCGAATTCAATCAAACGGTGAGCGACTTTGCGGCTCGGTACGATCTACCGCTAAGTATTCTTTCTAAGGATCAATGGTGTCCGGCTTTGGCTCAGGACGCAGCAGTAATACTCGACTTTCAACCGACGACGATCATCATGGATAGCCCAAACATTGAACAATCTTGGTCCGAGGTGATCGCCGATCGGGGTACCCCCCTAATCTACATCGGTGGAACTGGCGCAAACCTGATTGAAGCTGACGGCTGCCTTTGGCCGGACATTGCGCCCGAGATTCGTCCGCCGGTTCGGGAATTTGCTGCCGGTATCGAATATCTTCCGCTCGCTCCAGAATATCGCGAAACAAACGGCGATAGATCCAACGTCGAGATTTCCAAAGTCCTCATCACGACAGGCGGAGTCGATCACTACGACGTAAGCTCGAAAGCAATCGCGGCACTTGATAAATCGGCACCGACCACGCTTTCGGTGCGCGTGGCGGTTGGTGCCCATTTCGATAACGTTGACTCAATTCAATTCCATGCGGACCACAGCCGGCATTCTGTGGAACTTATGCCGTCGCCGAGTGGCCTCTGGGACCTGATCAGCTGGTGCGATTTTGCAATCACCGGCGGAGGCGGCACCCTGGGCGAACTGGCCTGCTCTCAAACCCCGGCGATAGGCATCGCAATTTGGCCGATCCAGGCGCCAATGGTTGACCTGTTCGCCAGCAAAGGTGCCATCATCGGTCTCCATTATTCCGATGAGACGACGTTTGCCGCCGACCTCATTTTAGAGCTCACAAGAATTTTCAACACGCCCGGAAGGCTTCGTCAAATGTCGGATATAGGCCCGACCCTCGTCGACGGACTTGGCGCGGCGCGAGCCATTGAATGGATCGCATCAGTTTCAAATATGAAGGACCAATGAGATGACTGAGCTGCCTGATTACGCAATGCCATTTTCACGCAGAGATTCGAGTGAATCTGACTTCTTGAAAGATTGGAAGACGTTTCTCGATTCAGAGCCACTCTCAAATTCACAAATGCTGATGAACTTTCCGATGTTCACGACGCGGCAGGATCTCGCCCGATTTATCTTCCGTCTCGATATATTTCGGCAAGTTCTCGACGTCCATGGCAGCATTATTGAATGTGGCGTGGCATATGGTGGTGGCCTCATGTCATTCGCCCATCTCTCATCGATCCTGGAGCCCTATAACTACTCCCGAAAAATAATTGGCTTCGACACTTTCAGCGGATTTCCAAGCATTCACGAAAAAGATGATAGCGGCCAGGCCAGCGATATGCAGAAAGTGGGCGCGATGGCCACGGATGCATACGAGGTATTGACGAAGACGATCGAACTCGCCGACAGGAACCGACCCATCGGCCATCTCCCAAAGGTGCAGATTGTTCGAGGAGATATTATTGAAGCAATTCCAAAATACGTTACTGACAATCCGCATCTCATTGTCAGCCTTCTGTATTTGGATGCCGACCTTTATGAGCCGACTGAAGCCGCATTGCGGCACATCGTTCCTAGAATGCCAAAGGGCGCAATAATCGCATTTGATGAAGCGAATGATCCGCAGTGGCCCGGTGAAACGGTCGCCCTATTGGAGCGACTAAATATCAGCGACGTGGAACTGAAAAGAACTTCCTACGATTCAACACGTTGTTACGCAAGAATCTGAGGCG
>JAPYQV010000057.1 GCA_029937205.1 Alphaproteobacteria bacterium | reverse complement strand
CGTTAAATTGTGCTTTGGTGTGAACCAATCCGGTGGCACGCTCGAATACAGTTGCCGCAAACACCCGAAGCGCCACATCCGCGACCTCGATATCGGCCAGTAGTTCGCCATCAATCCGGTCGCTATAAAGATCGAAGATGAGATCCGCCTCGGGCGCGCTCCAGGACAAACCCAACAGTTTGTCGTCGACGCTGAGCGCCGCCGACAGAATACTGATACGCTTCAACTGCCCGAGCGGGTGATCCGTGCCCGGCGCCGCCAGAAAATCCGTGATCAGGTCATTGACGGCCTCGTCGGGTTCCTCGAATTCGGCACCGAACGCAAACTCCAATTGGCCCTCGAGATTGCGCACGAGATGAACTTCCGGGCGCAGCAATTCAACGCTGGTTGGCGCGATTCGCCCTTTGAGCAGCGACAGCGCGCTCAATTCGAGGGAGATTTTTGGCACGGAAGCGAGGATCTCACCCTGGGGCCCGACGGCATGGGCGTCGGTAATCAATATATCGAGAGACCGGTTCCACCCGGCCCAAGTCAAAATGGTGTCCTCGAATTCGAGACGGTAGCTCAAATCCTCTGCTTTAAACGCCTCTTCGATATAGGGCGAGAGAAAGCCGATCGAAACCGGACCGCTCGACAAACGCCATGAAGCGACGGCAAATATGATCGCCAGGCTGCCAAACGTGGCCGCCGCGATGTGGAGGATAAGTTTCAGGACCTTATGCATAGACAGTAACAGCAGCCCGATCGCCGCAATCTTGACCCAACGTGTTATGTCGCGCAGGTTGCGCGTGCAGAGGTAAATTCACGATTTAAATCAAAGCGCTTTGCTGAATCATGGCAAGTTTTCCTTTCTTAACAGATAACGGCGCGCCACCGAAGCCCGCAGAGCCCGAGCGCGCCCGGCGTGAATTAGATATGTGGCGCCAAAAGGCCGACGCAAGGTCCGCCGGCGAGCCGGAACTGGCCACATTTATGACCGAATTCGCCGCGTACGACGAAGGTCGCCTGTTGTTGGAAGCCATATTCGGCAACAGCCCTTTTCTCTCTCAGGCACTCCATCATGACCCGGCCTTATTGCGGAGCGCAGTGAATCTTGGGGTCGAGCACACCTTCGACGGATTGCTCGAGACACTTGTGGCCGAGCAATTGTGGCGCCGCAGTCGAACGGAAGTCATGTCCGGCTTACGTCTCGCCAAGCGCGGCGCGGCGCTTGCTATAGCGTTGGCCGATATCGCCGGCACCTGGCCGCTTGAAAAGGTATGCCTCAGCCTGTCACGCTTTGCCGAGGTATCGATTTCCATTGCCTTGAATTTCCTCCTTACCCAGGCCGCCAAGAACGGCCAGATGGTTCTGGCCAATCCCGATGATCCGGAATCCGGCTGCGGCATCGCCATTCTCGGCATGGGCAAACTGGGCGCCGGGGAGTTGAATTACTCCAGCGACATTGACCTGTTGGTTCTGTTCGACGGTGACGTGGTGACTTATTCGGGCGACGGCGGGCCGCAACAGGGTCTTCATCGCATGGTGCGTGAATTGGTTTCGATCATGGCCGAACGCAGTGCCGATGGGTATGTGTTTCGCACCGACATGCGCTTGCGCCCGGACCCCGGCGCCACGCCGCTCGCCGTATCGACGGTGGCGGCGGAACATTATTATGAAAGCCTTGGGCAAAACTGGGAACGTGCCGCCATGATCAAGGCACGCACCGTGGCCGGCGACCGGGCGGTCGGCGAGCAATTTTTGAAACGCCTGGTGCCCTTTGTGTGGCGCAAATATCTCGACTTTGCCGCGATCGAGGATATCCATTCGATCAAGCGCCAGATCAATGCCCACAAAGGGCACCACGAGATTGCCGTGGCCGGGCACGACATCAAAGTCGGGCGCGGCGGCATTCGCGAAATTGAATTTTATGCGCAGACACAGCAATTGATTTGGGGCGGCAAGGAGCCGGCCCTGCGTCAACGTGCCACCTGCGCCGCCCTGCAGGCGCTGGTCGAGGCCGGCCATGCGGATGCCGGCGCGGTCGATGATTTGGTTGCGGCTTATGACTTTCTGCGCCGCCTCGAACATCGTCTGCAAATGGTTGCCGATGAGCAAACCCATTTGCTGCCGAAGGCGACGGAAGGGCTTGCCGCGATTGCCTGTTTCATGGGCTACGGCTCCGTCGATGATCTCTCCCGCGAGGTAAAATTTCATCTCTCCCGGGTCGAAACGCATTACGCCGCACTGTTTGAGGGTTCACCGGAACTCGCCGGCACCGGTGGTAATTTGGTGTTCACCGGAACAGAGGACGATCCAGACACTTTGCAAACCCTAAGCAGTCTCGGGTTCAGCGATGGCGGCGCGGTATCGGCGACCGTGCGCGGCTGGCACCATGGCCGTATCCGGGCAACACGCAGCCCACGCGCACGCGAGCTCTTGACCGAACTGATGCCGGGTTTGCTGGCAGCGTTTTCGCAAACCGTCAGCCCTGACACAGCGTTCCGGCGGTTCAACGAGTTTCTCTCCAACCTGCCCGCCGGCGTCCAGCTGTTTTCCATGTTTTATGCCCGTCCGGGTCTACTCGATTCACTCGCCGAAATCATGGGCAGCGCGCCCAGCCTGGCCGAACATCTCAGCCGCCATCCGACCCTGCTCGACGGTGTTTTGACCGGACGTTTTTACGAGCCGGTCGGCAGCGTTTCCGAGTTGACGGAGAATCTCGTGGAGAGCCTGACAGAGGCGGCCGATTTCCAGGACGTGCTCGATGCCGCGCGGCGCTGGACCCATGACCGTGAATTCCAGATCGGCATGCAGCTACTGCGCGGCATGATTTCCGGCGAAGACGCCGGTGCTGCGTTGAGCGATGTGGCGGAGGCGAATTTGAACGGTCTGTTGCCTTATGTGGAAGAAGAGTTTCAACGTGCCCACGGCGCCATGCCGGGCGGCGAGTTTGTTGTTGTTGGCTTGGGCAAGCTCGGCGGGCGGGAAATGACCTTTTCCTCCGATCTTGATGTGCTGTTCATATACCGCGGCACCGAGGCCGACCAAATCCAATCGGAAGGGCCGCGTGCTCTGCCCCTCAGCCAATATTACGGCCGCCTGAGTCAACGCCTGGTGACGGCGTTGAGTGCGCTCACGCCGGAAGGCAAGCTTTATGAAATAGATGCCCGTCTCAGGCCATCGGGAGCCGCCTCACCGCTCGCATCCGAAGTTGCCGGCTTTGCCGCCTATCAGGATAAATCCGCCTGGAACTGGGAGCATATGGCATTGACCCGCGCCCGGGTGATCGCCGGCACGCCGGCCCTGGCGGCTGATGTAAAAAAGATAATCCACGACGTCTTGACCCGCGCGCGCGACGTCGATCAGCTGGTTTGTGACGTGGCTGACATGCGCGAGCGCATCGACAAGGAACGCGCCACCAATAATCTCTGGAAACTGAAACATGTGCGCGGCGGTCTGCTCGATCTCGAATTTATTGCGCAATATTATCAGTTGCGCGAGGCGTGCGCGGCTCCTGAGATTATTGCCGCTGAGACCGATAAAGTGTTTGAGCGGCTGGGCCAGTACGATGTGATAAATAGAAGTGCGGCAATGGATATGGCCCAAGCCTGCCGACTGCTGCGCCGACTCCAGGCGCTGCTCAGGCTCACGGTTGGCGTGAGCCGCGATGAGAAACAGTATCCGGCCGGCGTGCGTGAAGCCCTGGCCCTGGCCGCCGATGTCGATACCTTCGATGAAGTGAAGGCGCTGTTGATGGCGACGGAAGAAAGAATACGTAATTACTATGCAATTTATGTTGACCAACCGGCGCAAGCCATCAGAGATGAAGAAGAAATGGAGAAAATGTGAGTCAGGAAATCAGCGAAGGCGCGCCCGCGCCTGACTTTAATGCAGCCTGCGACGGCGGCGGGATGTTCAAACTGTCGTCCCTGAAGGGCAAGAATGTGGTGCTCTATTTTTATCCCAAGGACGATACGCCGGGATGCACCAAGGAATCCTGCGAATTCGCCCAGTTCGAGCAGCGCTTTTCCGACAGAAATGCCGAAATCGTCGGCGTTTCCAAGGACAGCGTCGCCCGCCATGACAACTTTAAAAGCAAATACAATCTGCCTTTCACCCTGGTATCGGATGAAGATGGCACGATTTGTGAGGACTATGGCGTGTGGCAGGAGAAAAAGAATTATGGCCGCACTTATATGGGCATCTCGCGCTCGACTTTTCTCATCGATGCGGACGGCAAGGTCGCCAAGATCTGGCGCAAGGTGCGGGTGACCGGCCATGTCGAAGCGGTCATGACGGCCCTCGATGAACTATGATAGGGCGCGCTAGCCTGGCCGCTGCCGCGCGCGCTGTCCTCAGCGAACCCGATGCCAACGAAAAAGCGGCGCGTTCCGTCAGCACCGCGGCGCTGTGGCGCTCAGGCGATTTAGCGCTCAGCGACGAACCAATCGCCATGCCGGAACGGCCGGCGCGCCCAGCACGGCCCGAGCTCCTGGCGCCACGCGATATGCCGCGCCGGCGTATCGGCGGCACAGCGGGTCGCATCGCCCTTCTCCACGCGGTCGCCCATATCGAGCTCAACGCCATCGATTTGGCGTGGGATCTCATCGGCCGCTTCACCAGCGAAAGCTGGCCGAAAGAATTTTACGCCGATTGGATCAGCGTGGCAGCAGACGAGGCGCGCCATTTCACATTATTGGCCGGCCGTTTGAACGATCTTGGTGCACACTACGGCGACCTGCCGGCCCATGACGGCTTGTGGCAGGCGGCGATGGCAACGGCGCACGATCCCCTCGCCCGCCTCGCCGTGGTGCCGATGGTGCTGGAAGCGCGTGGGCTCGATGTGACGCCGGGCATGATCGCCCGCCTGCGCCGTGTCGGTGACGACACCAGCGCCGATATTCTCGACATCATCTACCGTGAAGAAATAAGCCATGTAGCCGCCGGCGCGCGCTGGTTTGGCTTTCTTTGCCGCAAGCGTGGCCTGCCCGAGACCGAAACTTGGCGCGGGTTGGTGTCTAAATATCATGGCGGAACTCTCAAGTCACCGTTCAACGAGGCCGCGCGCCGCGAATCCGGTATGGCACCGGAGCTTTACGCCTCGCTCGGCTGATCTTCGTCGCCGCCTTCGGGCGTGTCACCGAGCACGCCGATGCGTTGCGCCAGCGAGGCGGCCATGAACGCGTCGAGATCGCCATCCAGCACCGCATCCGGATTGGTATTTTCGACATTGGTGCGCAGATCCTTCACCAGCTGGTAGGGCTGCAATACGTAGGAGCGTATTTGGTGGCCCCAGCCGATTTCGCTTTTTTGCGCGTTAAGGGCCGCGGATTCTTCTTCACGGCGCTGCAGTTCCGCTTCGTAGAGGCGCGCCTTCAGCATCGACATGGCGGCGGCACGATTGCGGTGCTGCGAGCGCTCGGCCTGGCATTGCACGACGATGTTGGACGGCAAATGGGTAATGCGCACCGCGCTGTCGGTACGGTTGACATGCTGCCCGCCGGCACCCGAGGCACGGTAGGTATCGATGCGTAAATCCTTATCTTCGATGACGATGTCGATGCTGTCGTCGATCACCGGAAATACCCAGACGGAGGCGAAACTGGTATGGCGCCGGGCATTCGAATCGAACGGTGAAATCCGCACCAGACGGTGGACGCCACTTTCCGTCTTGAGCCAGCCATAGGCCATTGGCCCGGTAATCTTGATGGTGGCGGATTTAATGCCGGCCTCTTCGCCGGCGCTCTCCTCGATCCACTCGACCTTGCGACCGCTGGCGCCCGACCAGCGCACATACATGCGCAGCAGCATCTCAGCCCAATCCTGCGATTCCGTACCGCCGGCGCCGGCATGGACCTCGAGGAAGCAATCATTGCTATCCGCCTCGCCCGACAGCAGGCTCTCAAGCTCGAGTTTTTTGGCTCGGGTTTGCAGCTCGCGCAGCGCCTCTTCGGCTTCGCCGTAGCTCTCTTCGTCCTTTTCCTCTTCGGCCATTTCGGCCAGCGCCAAGGCATCGTCGAGTTCCTGCTCGAGCGCGTTGTATCCGGTGATCGCCTGGTCGAGCCGGGTGCGCTCGCGCATCAGGCCTTGCGCCGCTTCGGGACTGTTCCAGAGCTCGGGATCCTCGGCCCGGATGTTGAGTTCTTCTAAATCTTTAACCGCCTGGTCGAGGTCAAAGATGCCTCCTCAGCAGAACCATGGACTGCTTGATCTGGTCGGCCAGGGAAATAATATCGGCGCGCATAATCTGCTTCTCGTTGCTCGATGAATTTTTATTTGAGTGTGTGGCGGCGTTGGACTCGCTCAGTATAAGCCGCCGACCCCTTCGGTCAAAACCGGCGTGTCGCCACCATCCGCCCGTACGTTGGCGCGGCTCGGCTCGGTGCCGATGCGGAACGCCTCCACCAGCACGTTCTTGCTGCTCTCACCGGCGGCCCGGCCTGTCTTGCTGTCGACGCGCACGAAGCGAATTCCCTCCGGCACGCGAAACGGCAGTGCCGGTGTGTCCGCCAAGGCGTTGCGCATGAATTCACGGAAGATCGGCGCCGCTACCTTGCCGCCGCTCTCGCGCCGCCCGAGGCTCTTCGGCAGATCGAAGCCGACATAGACGCCGACCGCGAGGTCGGGTGAGAAGCCGACGAACCAGGCATCGCGAAAACTGTTTGTCGTGCCGGTCTTACCGCCGATCGGTTTGCCGAGCACCTTGATCGAGCGGCCGGTGCCGCGCAAAACAACACCTTCCAGCATGGAGACTGTCTGATAGGCACTTAACGGATCCGCCACCTGCTTGCGCGTGTCGGGCAGGAGATACGGCGCTTGTTTGACCCAGCGGATATCCGAGCAGGCGCTGCAGTCGCGCCCATCCCGGGTGTAGACGGTGCGGCCGTGGCGGTCCTGAATACGCTCGACAAATGCCGGCTCGATATAGCGCCCGCCATTGACCAGCATGGCGTAGGCGGTGGTTAGCCTCAGCACCGTGGTTTCGCCGGCGCCGAGCGCCATCGACGGCATGAGGGGGAGATTCGGGTGGATGTTAAAGCGTTTGGCATAGTCGGAGATGGTGTCCATGCCGAGATATTGGGCGATCCGTACGGTCATCAAATTGCGCGATTTTTCCAGGCCGAGACGGAGCGTGCTCGGGCCATAAAATTTCTGCGAATAGTTTTCCGGTTTCCATTTGCCGAGCCCTTCGCCCTGGTCGATTACATAAGGTGCGTCGAGGACGACCGATGCCGGCGTAAAGCCATTGTCGAGGGCGGCAAGATAAACGAAGGGCTTGAACGCCGAGCCGGGCTGGCGATTGGCCTGGGTGGCGCGGTTGAATTGGCTGAGGGCGAAATCAAAGCCGCCGGAAAGTGCCAGCACCCGCCCGGTATGCGGATTCAATGCCACCAGAGCACCGCTTACTTCAGGGATTTGGCGCAACGCGAAGCCGGCCGGCGCGTCATCGGTCGCGCCAACAGCTTGCACATAAATTACGTCGCCGGCTGCCAATAC
Organism: Alphaproteobacteria bacterium; assembly: GCA_029937205.1. Lineage (GTDB taxonomy): Bacteria > Pseudomonadota > Alphaproteobacteria > UBA828 > UBA828 > PTKB01. Next base: position 2,787 of record JAPYQV010000057.1, on the reverse strand, counting down.
ATCCGAGGGGAGTGTGATCTTGCTGCCGCGTTTCTGCCCGTCCAGCGCCTCGCGCGCCCATTTCAGTTCAGCCAGCAATAGCTCTCCCGCGGCGCCATCGGCCAGCGTGAATTGCGCCGCATCTTGCGTCACGCCGCTAACCCTGGCGAGGTGCCACGGAACGCTCGGCAATGTAAGCTCCAAAGCGTGGAAGCGCTGCAGCCAATTGGTCTGCTCCTGGCCGATATGGGCCAAGGGTCCGCGCCAGCCGTGGCGCCGGTCATAGGCCACCAAGCCATCGCGAAGGGCTATGTCGGCGTGGTTCTGCAGGGTCGGATCGAGCGTTGTGCGCACCGATAGCCCGCCCCTATAAAGCTCCGCCTCGCCAAATTTATCGAACAGCCAGCGCCTCACTTCTTCGGTGAAAAAGGCGGCTTCGACGAATTCTTCCTGGTTCCGTTTGGCGGTCCGGAGCGGCGTGAGCCGGGCGATTTCAGCTTCCCTGGCGCTGACATTGCCGTTCTCCGTCATGCGCGACAGCACCCAATCGCGCCGCGCCACAGCGGCCTCATACTTCTTGACCGGGTGATAATTGTTCGGCGCCTTCGGCAGGGCCGCGAGATAGGCCGCTTCGGCAAGGCTGAGTTCATCGAGCGATTTGTTGAAATAATTCAGCGCCGCCGCCGCCACGCCGTAGGAGCGGTAGCCGAGATAAATTTCGTTGAGATAAAGCTCCAATATGCGGTGCTTGGTGAACGCGTCTTCAATCCGTATTGCGAGAATGGCCTCCTTGAATTTACGCTCCATGGAGGTTTCGTTGGTGAGGAGGAAATTCTTTGCAACCTGCTGGGTAATGGTCGAGGCGCCGACCAGGCGTTTGTCAGAGCCAAAATTGGCGATATTTTGAATGAGCGCGCCGGCCACGCTGATCGGGTCGAGGCCGAAATGGTCGAAAAAATTCTTGTCTTCGGCCGAGAGGAAAGCATCGATCACCCGTTTTGGCATGGCGCCAATCGGCACAAAGACGCGCTTTTCAGCGGCATATTCCGCCACCAGCCGGCCGTCTCCGGCGTGGACCCGTGTCATGGTGGCGGGCTCGTAGGCGGTGAGCTGTTTGTGATCGGGAAGGTCCTGTCCGTAGTGGTAGAACAGGTAAATCACCACCGCGATGACGATGATTGCGCTGACGACCAGCCCGGTAAATGTATAGAGAAAAATTTTCATGTTGAGGGTGATCGATAAACGTTAGAAATGTGGCGCCTTTATGGCGGGGTCAACACGTCTCGTGAACAATAAAATATGAAGCAATTGCCGTGGCGACACGATTCATCAGGGCATAGCGTCCCTTTTCCGACAGCAGCATGCTGCTGTCTTTGCGGTTGGAGAGGTAGCCCATTTCGACCAGAACCGATGGCACATTCGGTGCCTTTAACACTTTAAACCCGGCAAAACGATGGGTGCGGCCCAGCAATTTGGTGGATTTTCCAAGCTCGGGAATGAGTTCGCCGGCGAATTTGGCGGCGCAGGTCATGGTGGTGCGCTGCACCAGGGAGATCAAAATTTTACGCAATTCCTCGTCATATTCCTGGGAAAAATTCACATCGAACAGGGCATCCACTTCGTTTTCACGTTGCGCCAGGGCTTCGGTTTCCGCATCGGATGCTTTTTCCGACAAGGTGTAGACGGATGCGCCGCGCACTTTGCTGTTTGAATGCTTATCGGCATGAAGCGACACAAACAGGTCGGCATCCTGTTCCTGCGCTGTTTGCATCCGCTCGGCGAGAGAGAGGTACTTGTCGCCACGGCGCGACAGGATCGCCTTGTGGCCCATTTCGTCGAGCAATATCTGCAACGCTCTGGCCGCTGCCAATGTGATGTTTTTTTCGTAAATATTCGCGCCGGCGATGGCGCCCGGATCGGCGCCGCCATGGCCCGGATCAATAACAATCAGGCGGGCGATCGTGTTGCCCTTCTCGGCAGGCAGATGCTCGGACGATGGTTTGGGCATATTTGGCGGCAAAACGAGCGCCAATTTTTGTTCCGCCTGGTCCTCCGGAATACGAGGTTCTTGCAAAGACGTGACCGGCTCGGGCGATTTTACCGATCCCATGGTCGACGGGCGGAACGAACTCTTCGAAACTTCATTGAGATCTATGACGAGGCGGTAATCGGGCGATTGTCCCGGCGGCAGAATAAATGCCTGATTGACCGACGCCGGCGCATTGAGATCGATAACAATTCGTGCCGTTTCCGGTTGAAACTGGCCAAAGCGGATAGTTTCCACCAGGCCACGATGGAGCGTCAGGCTTTTCGTTTCCAACGCCCACCTCGCGCCCGGCAGGTCGAGCACGAGCCGGTACGGATCGGCCAGGGTATAGATGCGAAACGACGTATTTTCGCTGAGATCGAGTACAAATCGCGTGGCATTGTTGTAATGTCCAACGCGCGCGTCCTTAATGATCGGCCGCGCCTGGAGCGAAGGGTCGAAAAGCGCCGTTATTAATGCTAACGCGCAGAGAAATACCCAAAATGAGCGCTTCACGAGGGCGAATCACCTATTGGTTGGAAAACATAGAATCCTAACATTTTCGCCCGGTATTTGCGCGCCTCGAAGATTAGAATCGTATTAAACAGCGTTAAAACATTTGTCCTGGAACGTTCCTGCGCTTATCATGGCGGTGCGAACTGACGTTTTGATAATTCACCAATCTACCTTTTGAGGTGACTTTACAACCGGAATTTCAGCGAATTTCTGTGAATTCCTGCGCGTTTATGTTGGATCACTTGCCGCGTATGAAATCGGGTTGC
>JAPYQV010000590.1 GCA_029937205.1 Alphaproteobacteria bacterium | reverse complement strand
TAAGTCCGATGGGCCTCGAGTACGATTCTTGAAGTCCTTGGCGCGGGCCCAGGTGCAGTTGCCGCAGCGTTGAAAGCCTATTTGGATTATGACGGTTACCGGACAATCACAGGTTACGACGTCGCCGACAGGATGTTTATTGAATCGCCTGTTGTTGTGGTTCGAGTGATCCGCTCGGTGATCGAAAATACCGGCGATCAAGACAAGACCCCAGGCGGTGATCGTTGGACCGATGGCATCCGGGAGAAAGTTCCGCCTCAACTCCGCCAGCAATTCGACGAACTGCTGGTTGAAGCGCGCTCCGTCTTTCGTATCCGCGAGGAGCGGGGCGCAATGGCTGACGCGTTATCGACCGGTCTGACCTGGTGGGCGATTTTGGAAGCGGGGCGGCGTCTTGAAAAGCAAAGAAAAGTATTTGCAGCAGATCAGATGGTGGATGCGACACTCGACGAAATTGTCGCTTTGATCCGTCGTCGTGAGAACCCATCGGCCGACGAAATCAAAAGCCGCGTGGACTTCCGTGCCAATTATGATTTCGGTGACGTGCCCAAGTATCTTGGTTCGAAACCAATCGAGCCGCTGCCTGCAGATTGGTTGCCCAAAGCGGCCCGCCGGGCCCAACAGGCGTTTCAAACGATATTCTCTTTAGTGCTCAATGGCGGCAAAATGGTCAGCGACGAAACCGTCATTCGGGGTTTGCCGGTTTATCCGGGTGTTTACGAAGGCACCGCCCGCGTGGTTGTAGATATGTTTGACATGGAGAAAATCGAAGAGGGCGACATTCTAGTGTCTCGGATGACGGCGCCTAGTTTTAATGCGATATTTACCATGCTTGGCGCTGTAGTTACTGATCAGGGCGGCCTATTGTGCCATGCGGCAATTACCGCACGCGAATTTGCTATCCCGGCTGTGGTAGGATGCGACGATGCGACCACACTCATTACTGACGGTATGCGTATTCAAGTTGACGGCGCGCCGGGCGAGGTTCGTATTCTCGACTGACTCACTTTCTTTTCCACACTATGCAATCGGAAACATCAAATGACTAAATCTAGAATTCTCGGCGCGATTCTCTACGAAAACTTCGAACTCCTTGACTACTACGGTCCTTTAGAAATGTTTGGCAACCTCGGTCGTGATTTTAAAATCGTGACGGTCGCTGAGAAATATGGGTCGGTCAAATCGGTTCAAGGCCCCAGCACCGTTGTTGACGTTGATTTTGCCAACGCCCCGGATTTGGATTTCATTCTGCTGCCCGGCGGCATCGGTACCAATACGGAATTGGCCAACCCGGTAATGCTCGATTTCCTCAAAGAAAGAGCGGCCAACGCTGAGGTGGTTATGTCGGTGTGTTCGGGCTCGGCAATCCTCGCCAAAGCGGGCCTGCTGGACGGCAAGAAAGCTACTTCCAACAAGTTGTTCTTCAGCATGGCGAGCGAGCAAAGCGATAAGGTCACCTGGGAGACTGAGGCCCGGTGGGTTGAAGACGGTAACACGTTCACATCGTCAGGTGTGTCCGCCGGCACCGACATGGCACTGGGTGTGATAGCCAAGTTTTATGGAACGGAGAAAGCGCAAGAGATTGCCGTCATGACCGAATACGAATGGCATTCGGATGCGGGTAAAGACCCGTTCAGCCAATATCTCAACCAAGGCGACATCGCCCAATACATGGAAGCCCTCGGCATCGACATATCTGGCTAACTACTCCGGCAGAATCTCAACGACGAAGCCGTCCGGCACCTCGCGGCCACCGGCGATGAAGTCGCCGTTGATGTCGCCCACAATCAGTCGCCCGTGGATAAACTTGATATCCATCGGGTTGATGAACCCGTCGGCGACCATGTGTTGGCTACCGTCGGGCGCGATGCGCAATACATGTGCGTCGCGCTTCAGTTGCTGGTTTATGGGCACGGGAATTTCGAGGCTGCCGACAATATTCACAAACAAGTGTCCGCCATAGGCGCCATAG
>JAPYQV010000589.1 GCA_029937205.1 Alphaproteobacteria bacterium | reverse complement strand
CATATGCGGTGTGACCGAAGATATTCCACGGGTAACTTAAAGTGACGCGTCGATTATTTGGTCTTGTATGCGCGTGTTGCGCCGTAGCGCTGCTCGCCGCTGGCGCGGCGCGGGCCGAAACGCAACAGGTGCTGCCGACAAAGATGTTGAGCGAAATTCTCGACTATATTGCCGACAAGCTTGCCGCCTCCGAAGTCGGCGCGCGGCTTGAAATGGGCGACACGGCGATCGCACGGGCAGTCGGCGAAAGCGTCAAAATGAAATTTCCCGCGCCGGAGATTGTGGCCGAAGATGGCAGTTGGGTTCGCCTGGAGGATATGGTCGCCCGTGTCACACCAATTAGCGAGGACGCCTTCGAATTTTCCTTGGAACTGCCCCATTCCGTCGCCGTCTCGGATGCCGATGGTCAGCCGTCTGAGCGCATTGATTGGCGCGGCGGCGCCATGCGCGGCGTCTGGCGGGCAGACCTGGAAACGTTTCCGATCTTTCATGGCAACTTCCATGACGTCGTTCTTACCGACCTCAGCCGCGCCGAAGTGCATCAGGACGGCACGATCGAAACCATATCCCTGGATCAGGATCTGGTGGAATTGACGCCTGGCCTGTGGAGCGGCCCCTCTGCACTTGAAGTAACAAAACTGGAAATTCAGCCTGCCGGAGAAGTCGAAACCCTTTTTCTCGATCGACTTTCTTTGACAAGTGACATACGCGACTTTGACTTGCCGGCATGGCAGGCGTTGTCGACGGTGATAAGCGCCAATCCGGTGTTTAACCAGGAAGAATTTGCCGCCGACGAACAGAAATTGCGCGAAGCCGCGGAGGTATTTGCCACGATGAACGCAGGCGCCGCTAAATCAACTATCGCCCTATTGGGACTGCAATTTGACACGCCGGAGCAGACCCTATTCAGCCTGCAAGAACTGAGCCTGAATATGGCTTATGACAATGACGCCCAGCCCGGAGAATACAGCTTTGGCCTCACAGTGAGCGGCCTGGAACAGGCCGAAATTACCATCCCACCTGAGTTTCATCCCCGTGTCGGTACGCTTAAATTACATCTTGAGCGCTTTCCCATACGACAAATTCTGACAATTCCGCTGCGCGATCTTGATGCGTCGAGCAATGCGGGCATCGGCAAATATGACGCTGTCTTCGAGAAAATCGTGCTGCCGCTGATTTATGCAAATCGCACGGTTGTTGAGTTTGAGGAGGTATCCTTGCGCGCCGCGTCGGTGTCTCTCACGGCGCACGGCAGATTAACCGCCGAGGAGTCCTCCATGCTCGGTGTGGTTGGCAACGCGGAAATCGAGATCACCGGTCTCGATAAGCTAATTACCGAGGCAGCCCGGCAGGCGGAAAGCGGTGAAAGCGCGCCCGAATTTCTTGCCATGCTCACATTTGCCAAGGGTCTCGGGCGGCCCGAGATCAACGCCGACGGCGAAGTAGCCTATATGTTCGATATTCTGTTGTCCCCGGCCGGGGAGATAACGATCAATGAAATCCCGCTCGATCTGCTTCAGGGCAGCGGCCAGACGTCACTGCCCCTTGCGCAACCGCAGCACGTACAAGCCAGCGTCCGAAATTGAATTTGATCATCAACATCTGCGCGTAGGCGCAAGCGCCGCACGGGGACGGGAAGGCGAATATGCCCGCCTTCCCCGCCCGTTTTGTCAATACTGCACGCGATTTGTCAGCGCGCCGTCCACCACCAGATTGGTGCCTGTGATGAATGTGGCAATCGGGCTGGCCAAAAAGACGCTGGCATTGGCAACTTCTTCGGCGGTCGCCATGCGGCCCATCTTGTTGAGGCCGAGGGCCATGCTAAAGAAGTCCGGGTTGTCGTTTTCAATATTCTGCCAGATGCCGCCCTCAAAATAAGTGTTGCCGGGCGAAACGGAATTGACCCTGATGTTCTTGCCCGCATTCTCGCAGGCGAGCGTTTTGGCATAGTGAATGAGCGCTGCCTTAAAGGTGCCATAAGGG
>JAPYQV010000056.1 GCA_029937205.1 Alphaproteobacteria bacterium | reverse complement strand
TGGTTGCGCCGTGCAAAATCCTCGTAATATGAATCCGGTGTCTCCCTCCAATCTGGCATGGTTATCGTCGCACCACCTCCGGGAGCAAGCCGCGCGGCGCGAAGCGCATAACCAGCAGCAATATTACCCCCATGATGACGAGGCGCATGTGCGGGGCGGCGTTGAGCAGGTGTTTGCGGAGCGGGCTGTCGTCGCCGAAGCCCGAGGTGATGACGTCCATCAGCCAGAGTCCGGCGGGTTCGGCTTCGATCCAGACGAACCAGACCAAAAAGCCGCCCAGCACCGAGCCCCAATTGTTGCCCGAGCCGCCGATGATCACCATGATCCAGATCAGAAAGGTGAAGCGCAGCGGCTGATAGGTGCCCGGCGTAAACTGGCCGTCGAGCGTCACCAACATGGCGCCGGCGATGCCGATCACCGCCGAGCCGATGATGAAGATTTGCAGATGGCGGCGCTTGACGTCCTTGCCCATCGCTTCGGCGGCGTCTTCGTTGTCACGGATGGCGCGCATCATGCGGCCCCAGGGCGATTTCAGCGCGCGCTCCGAGAGCGCGACAACGAACAGCAGTACGGCGAGGAACAGCACGGCGTAGCACAGCTTGACGAAAATGCTCGATGCCTCGACCACACTGACGCCGAGCCAGGCGGCGAAATTGTTGAACCAGATGTCGCCCTGCAAATTGAGCTCATAGGGTACCGGGCGCTTGAGGCCGGTGACGTTTTTCACGCCGCGCGCCAGCCAATCCTCGTTTTTGAGGATGGCGATGACGATCTCGGAAATGCCCAGCGTGGCGATGGCGAAATAATCGGAGCGGAGACCGAGCGCCACCTTGCCGATAAACCAGGCGACCCCGGCGGCGAGCACACCGCCGACGATCCACGACAACAGCACCGGCAGGCCGAGGCCGCCGAGATAACCGGTCTTGGCGCTGTTAACCGCCTCGATCGCTTCCGTCGCCGGATCGAAAAAAACGCGGATGAGAAAATAGCCGGCGATAACCATCACCGCTGTGGCGATCGAGCGGATCAGCCCCGGCCCGAGCCAACGTCGTACCAGCACCACCACCGCCGCGGTCGCCAGCAGCAGCACGAAGGAAATTCCGAGGCGCCAGCCGCCGGCGGCCCAGGCATCGACCACCGGCGCCTTGGAGATCAGCACCGTGGCGACGCCGCCGACGGCGGCAAAGCCCATCACGCCGACATTAAACAGGCCGGCATAGCCCCATTGTATGTTGAGGCCGAGCGCCATCACGGCGGAAATCAGGCAGAGATTGAGAATGGTGAGCGCCACCTGCCAGGATTGGCCGAAGCCGACGGCGGCCAGCATCGCCGCCATGACGGCAAACAGAAGCGGATTGCGCAAGGCGGAATTCATGACGTTCGCCCGCGGAAAATGCCGGTCGGGCGGACCAGCAGCACGACCACCAGGATGATGAAGGATATGGCGAATTTATAATCTGTCGACAGAAACTGCACGAGACTGTCGGGCGCCCAGCTGTCGGGCAACAGATAGCGCAGGAACTTCTTGTAGGCGTAGGTGATGGTCATTTCGGAAAAGGCGATGATGAAGCCTCCGACCACGGCGCCGAGCGGATTGCCGATGCCGCCGACAATGGCGGAAGCGAAAATCGGCAACAGCAGTTGGAAATAGGTAAACGGCTTGAAGCTCTTGTCGAGGCCATAGAGCGTGCCGGCGATGGCGGCGAGCGCGGCGGCGATCACCCAGGCGACCAACACCACGCGCTCCGGGCTGACGCCGGACAAGAGCGCCAGGTCTTCATTATCGGAATAGGCGCGCATCGCCTTGCCGGTGCGTGATTTCTGCAAAAAGCGAAACAGCGCGACGACGACAATCAACGTCACCAGAACGGTCAGGCCCTGGGTAAGTTTGATCGCCAAACCCTCATGCAGGCCGGTCGCCACCTTGAATTCGCGCGCCTTGATGAGAAAGCGGGCGCCATCGGTGAAGCGCTGATCGTCCGGCCCAATGATAAAACGCACGATGCCGTTCATCACGAACATGACGCCGATCGAGGTCAGGATATAGATCACCGAAGGCGAGCGGCGGCGGCGGTAGAAGCGATAGACCAGGCGGTCGGTACCCAGCGTCATGACAATCGTGGCGGCAATTCCGATCGGCAGCGCCAGCAACGCCACCGGCAACGGCGCGATACTGACGCCCATGGATTGGAACCACCAGGTGATGAGAATCACCACCATGGTGCCGAAGGCCATCGTATCGCCATGGGCGAAATTGGCGAAGCGCAGGATACCGTAAATCAGCGTCACGCCGAGCGCACCGAGCGCCAATTGCGAACCATAGGCGATGCCCGGCACCAGGACGTAATTGGTGATCAATACCAGGGCGTCGAGAAAATCGATCATCACCGCTCCTTGGTATCAACCGCCGAGGAAGGAACGCCGCACTTCGGCATTTTCCAAGAGGGCCTGACCGGTATCTGTAAAGCGGTTCTCGCCGGTCACCAGGACATAGCCGCGGTCCGCTATCGACAAAGCCTGGGCGGCATTTTGCTCGACCATCAGGACGGCGATGCCGCTGTCGCGGATTTCGATTATACGATCGAACAGCTCGTCCATGACGATCGGCGAAACGCCGGCGGTAGGCTCGTCCAGCATCAGCACGCGCGGCTGCATCATCAGCGCGCGCGCCACCGCGACCTGCTGACGTTGGCCGCCGGAAAGCTCGCCGGCAATCTGGCGGCTCTTCTGCTTCAGGATCGGGAAGAGCTCGAAAATTTGCGCCATGGTGCCGGAATAATCATCGTTGCGCAGATAAGCCCCCATCTCGAGATTTTCCTTCACCGTCATGGAGGTGAAAATATTCTGCGTTTGCGGCACGAAGCCCATGCCACGGCGCACTCGCTCCTGCGGGCTGAGACTGGTGATATCATCGCCGTCGAGGCGCACCGACCCTTCGCGCAAATCGAGCATGCCGAACACCGCCTTCATGGCGGTCGATTTGCCGGCCCCGTTCGGCCCGACGATGACGACGATTTCACCGAGGTCCACATCAATCGTGCAGCCATGCAGAATATCGGCGGCGCCGTAGCCACCGGTCATATTCTCACCGATCAGAAAACTCATGTGAGAAAACTCATGGCGATACTTTCGGGCGGTTCTTGCGGCCAGTGCCGAGATAGGCCTCGATGACGCGCGCGTCCGATTTTACCTCTTCGGCGCTGCCCTCCATCAGCACCGCGCCCTCGGCCATGACAATTACCGGATCGCACAGGCGCGAGATAAAATCCATGTCGTGCTCGATCATGCAGAAGGTATAGCCGCGCTCCTTATTGAGACGCTGGATGGCATCGCCAATGGTGCGCAACAGGGTGCGGTTCACCCCCGCGCCGACCTCGTCGAGAAAGACGATCTTGGCTTCAACCATCATGGTGCGGCCGAGCTCGAGGAGTTTTTTCTGGCCGCCAGAGAGGTTGCCCGCTTGCTCCTGGGCGAGGTGGGTAAGGCCGAGAAAATCGAGCACCTCTCCGGCCTTCTCCCGGATGACGGCTTCCTCGGCGCGCACCAGGCTGGAGCGAAACCAGGCATCGAGCAGGCCCTCGCCGCGCTGACCGCCCGGCACCATCATTAAATTCTCGGTAACCGTAAGGGTGGTGAATTCGTGCGCAATCTGGAAGGTGCGCAGCACGCCTTTGTGAAACAATTCATGCGGCGGCAGGCCGGTGATGTCTTTGTTATCGAGAAAGACCCGGCCCGATGTCGGCTTGAAAGCACCGGCGATGACATTGAACAGGGTGGTCTTGCCAGCACCATTGGGGCCGATCAGGCCGGTGATGGAGCCCGCCGCGATTTCCAGGCTGGCGCCACCCACAGCCCTGAGGCCACCGAAGCGTTTGTGTAAATTCTCGACGCGGATCATGGCCCGCAGCCATCAGGTCGGGGCCAGCATTTATCTAAACAACCGGCACCGTCAGGCGCGTGCGACGGCCCGGCAACATGCCGGGCCGCCACGCATCACCTAGTCTAGTGAACCTTAATCGTCTTAAAGGCGCCGTCCATGACCTCAAGCTCTTTGTACGAGCCTGCGGCTTCGCCGGGGCCGATCAGTTCGACATTGGTCGCACCCTGATAATCGACCTCGCCGCCATCGGCCAGGATTTGCAGTGCCTTGCCGAGCTCTCCCGGCAGGATCTGCTCGCCCGGCGCATTGGCGACGGCCAGCATGTTGGCCTGGATGGAGCTGCGATCGGCCGACCCACCAGCCTGAATCGCCAAGGCGATCAAGGCAGCGGCGTCATAGGATTCGCCGCGGAACGGTCCGTCACCGTCAACACCGCCGGCGGTGGCAACCTCGAGGAACATCTTGGCGCCCTCGGATTCGGAGCCCGGCAGGGTGCCGATGGCGCCATTCAGGCCTTCGCCGATGGCGTCGATCAGCGATTGACCGATCATGCCGTCGGCGAGGATGAAGGCATCGAACGCGCCGGTGTCGAGCGAGGTTTGAATGATGCCCTTGCCGCCCTGGTCGAGATAGCCAAGCACCACCAGATGGGCCGAACCGGACGCCGCGAGCGCGCCCACTTCGGCGGAATAATCGCCCTTGCCGTCTTCATGCGCGGCATTCATTTCAACCGTGCCACCAGAGGCCTTGAACGCGGCGATGAAGCTATCCGCGAGACCCTTGCCGTAGTCATTGTTGGTGTAAGTGACGGCCACATTCGTGATGCCGCGGGATTGCAGCACATCGGCCAAGACCTGGCCCTGACGCGCGTCGGAAGGTGCGGTGCGGAAGAAAAAGCCTTTGTCCTCGATGGTCGAGAGCGCCGGCGAGGTGGCCGACGGCGACACCATCACCACACCATTCGGCACCGCCGTGTTGTTGGCGATCGAGGTGGTCACGCCGGAACAATCGGCGCCCATGATGGCAACCACGCCATCGGACGTGATGAGACGCTCGGCTGCCGCTGTTGCGGCGGCTGAATCGACGCAGGTCGAATCGGCGCGAACCGGAACCATCATCTTGCCACCGAGCAATTTGCCGGAATCGGAAACTTCCTTCATCGCCAGCTCGGCCGACGCGGCCATGCCTGGTGTTAGTGATTCAATTGGTCCGGTAAAGCCGAGAATAATCCCGACCTTGATATCGTCGGCCTTGGCCGCCGGCGCCATTCCCAAACCCATCGCCGCGACGAACGCCATGGCTGACGTTGCGGCAAGAACTTTCATTCTGAATTTCATTTTAATATACCTCCCAGGTTATTTTTGACGGCGATTGTTCGCCGATACGGTTCTTGTCTTAATAACGAACATCTATTGTGAAACAAGCGGCGGTCAATATCCAGCACACTTTGATACGGTCGTTAACTTTGGCCAGGGGAGCGCGGGCATGAACGAGAACGAACAAAGAAACCTCAAGACAATAACCGATGTTTGCGAGGCCTTTAACCGGCACGATTCCGAGGCCATATTGGCCCAATTCACCGAGGATGCGGTGTGGCTGGCTTCACGCGGCGCGGCGCCGGAAGGCCTCAGACTTGACGGCAAGCCGGCGATCCGCGCCATGCTGAAGCAACGCTTTGCCGCCATCCCGGACATGGCATGGCAAATCCACAGCCACTGGGTGGCCGGCAACCACGGTTGCTCGGAATGGACCGTGACCGGCAATGAGAGCAACGGCAACCGCCTCAACTGGCTTGGCTGCGATCTCTGGCGGCTCCGCGATGACGGCATGATCACACGCAAGGACACCTACTGAAAATACGCCGGTGGCGAGTAAGGCGGCCGTCAGTCCGCCAACCCCGCCTTCTGCAAACCTTGCCATATTTTTTCGCCATCTTCGGGATTTTTGAAGGGTAGCCGAGCGATATGATCCCTGGCAGAATATTTCGGATTGATTTCCATAAGCTCACGCCAAATACGGTCGGCCTCCGCTGCCTGATCCAGGTGGCCCAGAGTCGCGGCGAGCAAGGCGCGCGACAGATCGGTTGCCGGATTAACCGAAATTCGCTCCCTAAAATATTCCGCCGCGCGTACATAATCTCCGGCGACAAATTTTGCCGTGGCGAGGAAGTGCAAATATTGTTCGCGAAACAGGGGATCGAGACGCATCGTCCGTTCAATATAAGGGATCGACTTGTCCGGCTCGCCTGAATATATGAAGATAACGCCGCGAACGCCCGTTGCCTGAGCATAGTTGGGGTTGAGCGAAAGTGCTGTGTCGGCGGCGCGGGCCGCTCGCGCAAGGTCTTTCTGAAACATGGCAACCATACTTGCCACCATGTGGGCGAGCAGTTCTTTGTCGTTCATGGCGAGGGCCTCGCCGACAAGCCGATCCGCTTCATCAATTGAATTTTCGGGCGTATCGCTCCAGTGGTTTTGGTGATCCAGGAGGTACGCCCCGGCAAGACCGGCGCGCGGGTTTGCATAATTTGCGTCCAGCGCAATGGCGCGGTGGAAGCAGGCGACCGCCTCTTCAAACTTCTCGCGGGTTTTGTTGATTCCCCATATCAACTCCCGGCCTTTCAGGTATTGGTCGTGCGCCGCCATGTTCGTGGTGCCGCCACCGGCGATCAGTGATTTCTCGGCCTCGTTCAGCGTGACCTTCAGCGCCGCAACGATTTTTTGCGTGACGCCGTCTTGAACTTCGAAGATGTCCGTGAGGTCGCGGTCGTAGCGCTCGGCCCAGAGGTGCCCGCCGCTCGCGCCGTCGATCAACTGGGCGGTAATGCGCACCCTGTTGCCCGCCTTGCGGATGCTGCCCTCGAGCGCGAACTTGACTCCGAACTCGCGGCAGACGTCAGGTACATTGAAGCTCTTACCCTTGTAAACGAAGGCGAAATTGCGAGCGATTACAAACAGGCCGGACGCTTTGCTGAGGTCGGTAATGATGTCCTCGGTGACACCGTCGGAGAAATATTCCTGCTCCGGATCGCCACTCATGTTATCGAACGGAAGAACGACGAGTGAGGGCTTGTCGTCGTCAACCACCGCATCGGGCTGGGCGGCATTGTCGATTTTTGGCGCACTCTTCGCTGTGCCGTCGAACAACACCTGGAAAATTCTAACCGGCCGAGGAATGTTTTTGACTTCAATCTCGCCCAGATCCTCGAGCGGATGTTCGATCTTGTCGCGCACCTGGTCGCGCGCCGCCCGGGAGATACAGATACCACCGGGTTTTGCGATACCTTCGAGGCGCGCCGCAACGTTGACGCCATCGCCAAATATGTCATCCGCCTCGACGATAATATCGCCAAGATTGACACCGATGCGAAACAGCATCTGCTCGTCTTCCGAAAGGCCGGCGGCGCGTGCCGCCATGGCCGATTGTATCTGGATCGCACAGCGCACGGCATCGACCACGCTGGCAAACTCGACAAGAAAACCATCGCCGGTGGTTTTCACGATGCGCCCGTCATGTCCGGAAATCTCGTCATCGAACATTTCCGTTCGCAGCGCCTTCAGACGCGCCAGCGTGCCGGATTCATCCGCCGCCATCATGCGGCTGTAACCGACGATATCGGCAGCCAGAATCGCCGCCAGCCGTCGTTTCTCCCGTCCCTCAGGCACCCGCTTTAACCTCGTTTGAAAAATTGCGCCATATTGGGAGGGATGATATCCAGATGATCAGGTTCAATCCAGCCATGCGGAGATCTGGGCGATGAGACAACGAGACGTTGGCGTGCGAGCGCATTTTGGACCAAGCTGCAATCCATGAAATCCAAGTCGAGCCTCCTCCTGCCGACCGCCCTGCTGCTGCTCGGCGGCACCGCCTATGGCAGCGTGATTTCCGCCAACAAGCTGGCAGTGGACGCCGGCATGCCGTTCATCGCCTATGCGTTCTGGCAGATGGTTCTCGCCTCGGCCGTGCTATTGCCGGCTTCTATATTGTTGCGCTCGCGGCCGAAAGCGAGCCTCCCCCATATAAAAGTTTACAGCCTGGTCGCCACGGTCGGGCTGTCGGGGCCGCTTTTGATATTGGCCTATCTCGCCGACAAGCTGCCGCCTTCGGTCCTCACCTTGGTGGTGGCGTTGATCGCGGCGGCGACCTATCTGCTCGCCCTAACGGTTAAGAGCGAATCCTTCCGCTGGCTCAGCCTGTTGGGCGTGGCTTTGGGCTTCGGCGGCGTGCTGTTTATTGTGGTACCGGAGCAAAGTCTGCCCGATCCGGAAATGGCGATTTGGGTTCTGTTGGCCCTGTTGCTGCCGGTGAGTGCGGCGATCAACAATGTATTTACCGCCAAGCTCATGCCAGGGGATGTCAACTCGCTCTCGCTCACCACCGGGTTGATGACATTCGCCACGTTCCTCCTCCTGATTCTCATGCTGGCGATCGACGGGCCGATAGCGCTCACCCACGCCGGGTTTGACGGCGTCTGGCCGACGCTGTGGGCGGCTGGCGGCAATGTGGTGACCTATCTCTGTTTCTTCGAAATCCTGCGCCGCGCCGGCCCGCTGTTTTTTGCCCAGCTCAATTACGTTGTCGTCGCGGCAGGCGTGCTGTGGGCCTATCTCCTGTTCGGCGATGAGCCCAGCATCTGGCTGTGGGCCGCCATCGCGATCATTGCCCTCGGTCTCGGTGTGATGAATTATTCCAAAGCAAGATCGGAAAAAGTTTCGTAGGCATATGCGGGCTCAGCCATTAGGCTAAGCGCCGACAAAACAAGAAAATGTGGCGTGGAGGATTGAATGTTTAAGACAAGCGACGGCGACGATATTTTTGTGGTCGATGCGCATATTCATCTGTGGGATGCGCGGCCGGAGAATCAGCGCAATATTCATGGCGCGCAATTCATCAATTGCTTTCATGATTATCACTCGGGACTGAGCCCGGCGGAATATGTCTGGCCGATCGAAAAATTCCAGCGTTACGGCGCCGAAACTCTTTATGAAGACGTTTTTGTGAACGGCTATGCCGATATGGCGATATGTCAGCCGACCTATCTCAAGGATTTCTACATTGAGGGCTTTAACACCACCGAGCAGAACGCTGAACTGCGTGCCGCTCATCCCGACCGCGTCATCCTCAATGGCGCCTTCGATCCGCGCGACGGCGAACCCGGTTTGGACGCCCTCACGGCACTGGTCGAAACTTACAACATCATCGGCGTCAAGCTCTACACGGCGGAGTGGCACGGTGACTCCAAGGGCTACAAACTGACCGATGCGTGGGCCAGGCGCTATCTTGAACACGCGCAAGGCCTCGGCATCAAAAACGTCCATGTCCACAAAGGACCGACCATCCTGCCACTCAACCGCGACGCCTTCGATGTCGCCGATATCGACGACGCGGCGACGGATTTTCCCGAATTGAATTTCATCGTCGATCATGTCGGCCTGCCACGCCTTGATGATTTTTGCTGGATCGCGACCCAGGAGAAAAATGTCTATGGCGGCCTGGCGGTGGCCTCGGCGTTCGTGCACGCGCGGCCACGCTATTTCGCCGAGATGATGTCCGAACTGTTGTTCTGGGTTGGCGAGGACAAGCTGCTGTTTGCCAGCGACTATGGCATCTGGCAGCCGAAATGGCTGATCGAGAAATTCATGGCGTTTGAAATGCCGGAGGACCTCAAGGCCGAGACCGGTGTCGACCTCACGCCTGAGGCCAAACGCAAGATCCTCGGCCTCAACGCGGCCAAGCTCTACGGCATCGATGTCGAGGCGCAAAAAGCCAAGATCGGCGCGGGCTGAGCCATCATGAACGCACCGGCGCCACAGACCACAAACACGCGAAAAAACGACACGCGCGAATCCGAAGTGTGGGCGCGCCTCGCCACGGTGAGCGACCCGGAGCTCGATGAATCGGTCGCCGATATGGGCTTCGTCAATTCGCTTGAGCTTGGCGAGGGCGGCGAAGTGCGCATCGGCTTTCGCCTGCCGACATTTTGGTGCGCGCCCAATTTCGCCTTTCTCATGGCGCATGACATGCGAACGGCGGTGGAGTGTTTGCCGTGGGTATCGCGCGCGGTGATCAACCTCCACGACCACTGCCACGCCAAGGAGATCAATCACGGCGTCGGCGCGGGTTTGTCGTTTGCCGAAACCTTTCCCGGCCAGGCCGTGGCCGAGCTCGACAAGCTGCGCGTTACCTTCCGCCGCAAGGCGTATCTCCGTCGCCAGGAACTGTTGCTGCGCAGCTTGAAAGAAGCCGGCTTCACACCCGCGCAATTGTGCACCCTGCGCATGGGCGAACTGGCGGGGTTGAATTTGGACAGTGCTGAAGCGATTCCGCTCAGGACGCGCTACATTGAAATTCGCGGCGAGTTCGGCGGCCCGGCGGCGGATGATGATCTCGCTTTCGCCACGGATACCGGTACGCCGCTCACGCCCGATATGTTCGCTGACTATTTGAAGCAACTTCGCAGCGTGCGGGTCAATGCCCAGTTCAATGCCAATATG
>JAPYQV010000588.1 GCA_029937205.1 Alphaproteobacteria bacterium | reverse complement strand
AGCGCGCCCGGCATCATGCGTATCGTGCGAGGCCTGGTGCTCGATCTACGCAACCGGGATTATGTCGCGGCGGCGCAGACGCGCGGTGAAAGCGCCTGGCATATCATGCTGGTGGAAATCCTGCCCAATGCGCGCGGGCCGCTTATCGTCGATGCCTGTCTCCGTCTTGGTTATGTGATCATCACCATCGGCGTGTTGGGATTTCTCGGCCTCGGCCTACCGCCGCCCGACCCCGACTGGGGCGGCATGATCAACGAGACACGCTCGATGGCCCTGGCCTACCCGCATATGACGGTAATTCCGTGCATCGCCATTTCGTCGCTGATCCTCGGCTTCAACCTGTTGGCCGATGGCCTGCGTGAAATTTCATTAAGGGATTAGGCATGGACGCAGAAACCCCGCTGCTCGAAATCGAGGATTTGTGCCTTTCCTACTACACTCGCGCAGGTGAAATTCCGGCCGTGATCGATTTCTCACTCAGCAAGAAGGCCGGCGAGAGCGTCGGGCTTGTCGGTGAATCGGGCTGCGGAAAATCTACCGTCGCCATGGGCATCATGCGTTATATGGGCAACAACGGCGATATCGTCGGCGGCAGCATCCGCTTCAAAGGGCGCGACATGGCGACCCTTTCAAGGCGCGAGTTGCGCCAATTGCGCGGCTCCGAAATTGCCATGGTTTATCAAGAGCCCATGGCGGCGTTGAATCCAAGCCTCACCATTGAGACCCAGCTCATTGAAGTTCCCATGTGTCATGAGGGCATTTCAACTTCGGCAGCGCGCAAACGCGCGATCGAAATATTGGAAGATGTTCGCCTGCCAGATGCCGAGATGATGTTGAAAAAATATCCCCATCAACTCTCCGGCGGCCAGCAACAGCGCGTCGTCATCGCGATGGCGCTACTCTCCAACCCGGCGCTGTTGCTGCTTGATGAGCCGACCACGGCGCTCGACGTCACGGTCGAAGCCGGAATCGTCGAGCTGATTGCCGATCTCAGCAAGAAATACGGCACGGCGCTGCTTTATATCTCGCACAATTTGGGACTGATTCTTGAAGTGTGCGACCGTGTCTGCGTGATGTACTCAGGCGAGGTAATTGAGGAAGGCAACATCACAGAGGTATTTAACAAACCGCGCCATCCCTACACCCATGGCCTGTTTGATTGCATCCCTCTGCCCAGCACCGATAAAACGGCGCGCCCGCTGGTGCCCATCCGGGGTCAATTGCCGCTCCCCCATGAACGCCCCGACGGCTGCAATTTCGGCCCGCGCTGCGATCATTTTCAGGCCGACCTCTGCGATAATAAGGAAATTCCGCTCGAGCAAGTTGGCGAGGAAGGTTCCGGCCATCTGGGCCGCTGTGTACGTTGGCGCGATGTGCAGTGGGGCGAGAAAAAAACCGATGCCGTGGCGCCGGCGACAGCCGTAGAGAATCTTAGAGGGGAAGAGGTGCTGCATGTCGAGAACATGCAAAAATATTACCCCGTGCACGACCGCTCCATCGGCGCTTTCATTTCGCGCAGGGGCGTGCGCTATGTGAAAGCCAACGAAACACTTACCTTCACCGCCCGGCGCCAGGAGACCGTCGCCATTGTCGGCGAATCAGGCTGCGGCAAGTCAACTTTTGCCAAAGTACTGATGGGGTTGGAGACCGCCACCGACGGCAAGATCCATTTTAACGGCCACGAAATCGGCAGCAAGTCTGTTCATGACAGATCAGCCAGCCAACTCGGCTCGCTGCAAATGATATTCCAAAATCCCGACGATACGCTCAACCCGAGCATATCGGTGGGTGGCCATATTGCCCGCGTGATCCGCAAATTCGGCGTCGAATCTGATCCCGTAAAGGTACAGGAGCGGGTTTATAAATTGCTCGATCTGGTCAAACTGCCGCGTGATTTCGCTACCCGCCGGCCGCGCCAATTGTCGGGCGGACAAAAGCAGCGCGTCGGCATCGCCCGCGCCTTCGCCGGCAACCCGGCCATGGTGGTAGCGGAC
>JAPYQV010000055.1 GCA_029937205.1 Alphaproteobacteria bacterium | reverse complement strand
GCGATGCCTTCCAGCGCCTGAGCACGACCAGCAACAGCAGCCATCCGGCAAATGCCCAGGCGGCAAATAGCAAGGCCAGGGTCTCGACCGTGACACCAGCATCGAACAGCCAGCCCATGATGGCCGGCGCTATCGCGCTGACCAGCACCATAATCGCCATCACCAGCGAGCGAATGGCACCGAGATGGCGCACGCCATAAAGCTCGGCCCAGATCGCCGTGAAGCTGGTGAACACCATGCCCATGCACAGGCCGAGCCCGGCCATGAAGACCATTGTCGCCGCCGGATGGCTGAACAGCGCCAACACCAGCATGGATATCACCACGGGCAATAATGCCCAGGGCGCAATCCGGGTGGCGCCGATGCGGTCGATCAAGGGCCCCATGGTGAGAGAGCTAACGATCGAGGTGGCGGCATAGGCGGAAAAACAGGTCGCCAGCCAGGCCAGCGACCAGCCTTTGGCTTCCGCCATATGAGCCTGGTGGATAAAAAGGCCGGTAAACGCGAAGGCCGGCACCATCATGGCGAGTTGAATGAGATAAAAGCGCACATCGCGCAACACTTCGCCCTGGGTCCATTGGCGGCCGGCTTCGCGCGTGGCAGCGGCGGGCGCGGCCAGGCGGGCGAGATAATCCCGATGACGTTCACCGTGGCCGCGTAACAGCCAGAGCACAATCGGCAGGAACAACACCGCGCCGATGGCGGCATAAACCAGCCAGACATCACGCCAGCCGAGGAACGCCAGCAGGGTGACGGTGATGAGCGGAAATATCGCCTCACCGATGGGGTGGCCGAGCATGGCGATACTGATCGCCTTGCCGCGCCCGCTATCGAAATAGCGCGCCATTGAGGTCATGTAGGTGTGGGAGAGCAGGCTCTGGCAGGTCAGGCGCAACAGAAACAGCGCCACGGCCAAAATGATCACCGACGGCGCCAGCCCCATGACGATGCAGGCAGCGACCGCCGCGACACACAGGAGCGCGATCCAGAGGCGCAAATCGAGCCGGTCGACATAGCGCCCGAGCCATATCAGAAACACCCCAGCGGCCAAGGATCCGGCCGAATAGATCAGGCCGAAATCGCCGTGGCTGAGCGCAAATGCGGCGCGAATTTCGGCGCTGAACAGGCCGATGAAATAGGTCTGGCCGAAGCTTGAGAACAGCGCCAGCAGCATGCCGAAGGCAAGAAAGCGCTTATATTTCTGGATGAAACGGAAATAATTCATGGCGCTGTCTGTCTACAGCAAAACCTCAGAGGTGCAAATTGGGCTTGGCTCGACTAAATTCGCGCGACGCAAATCTTTGAGGTTCAACAATATGAAGATCAGCAGCGCCTTCGATGGCGGCAACATCACCTGCCTGACATGCTCCGACGACACGGACATCCAGCTCAACATTTGCAAGGACCAGGACTCCGATTTTTTCCAGTGGTTCTATTTCCGCCTGAGCGGCGCCATGGGGCAGGCGTGCCAACTGAAAATCGTCAATGCCGGTGCCGCCGCCTATCCGAGAGGCTGGGAGAATTACCGCGCCGTCGCCTCCTATGACCGTAGCGATTGGTTCCGCGTGCCGACCGATTATGACGGCAAGACCCTCACCATCCGCCACACACCTGAGCAGGACAGCGTCTTCTATGCCTATTTCGCGCCCTACACCCTGGAACGGCACCATGATCTGGTGGCCCAGTGCCTGCAATATCCGCGCGCGTCCCTGGAGGTTCTCGGCGAGACCCTGGACGGCCAGGAGATCGATCTTCTCACCATTGGCGAAGCGGCGCCGCAGAAGCGGGTGATTTGGGCGATCGCGCGCCAACACCCCGGCGAAAGCATGGCGGAATGGTGGATGGAGGGTTATCTCGAACGCCTGCTGGATGACGACGACCCGGTGGCACGCGCGCTGTTGGAGAAGGCGGTGTTTCACATCGTTCCCAACATGAACCCGGACGGTAGCCGGCGCGGCCATCTCCGCACCAATGCCGCCGGCATCAATCTGAACCGGGAATGGCAGGAGCCCAGCCTGGAGAAAAGCCCGGAGGTCTATGTGGTGCGCCGGCACATGGAAGAGACCGGTGTCGATTTCAGCCTTGATGTGCACGGCGACGAGGCGATACCGCATAATTTTATCGCCGGCCCGGAGGGTGTGCCGTCGTTCAGCAAACGCCAGAGCAAGCTGTTAAGCGCCTATAAGGATTCCCTGCTCGAGGCCAGCCCCGACTTTCAGACCAAACGCGGCTATCCGGCCAACAAACCGGGCACGGCGAATTTGAAAATCGGCGCCAACTGGATCGCCGAGCGCTTCGGCTGTCTCTCCATGACGCTCGAGATGCCGTTCAAGGATGTGGCTGACGGCACGGAGCAGCGCCAGGGCTGGTCACCGGCGCGCTGCCGCCTGCTCGGCCGGGCAAATCTCGACGCGCTTTATGCGGTGCTGGGCGAGTTGCGGTGATCGATCATGTCTCGGTGGCGGTCCGTGATCTGACGCGAAGTGGCGCCTTTTATGATGCCATTTTGCAGCCCCTCGGGTTTCAGCGACTGGCCGAGCATGAGCATCGAATTGGCTATGGCGCGAAATATCCGGAATTCTGGATAAACCATCGCCCCGACATGGCGGCGGCGCCGGAGGATAGCGGCCATCATGTCTGTCTCCGCGCCGCCACCAGAGATGCCGTCAAATCCTTTTACGCTGCGGCCGTCATCCACGGCGGGCGCGGTGACGGCGAACCCAAAGACCGCCAAGCAACCGTAACCGCATACTTTGGCGCCTTCATTCGCGATCCGGATGGCAACAAAATCGAAGCGCTGGCGCTGCCGATAAAAAATCAGCCCGCCGATAAGCCGATATTGCCTAATCCATGAGCTGTGTGCGACGCTAAGCTATGGGTCGGCGGATTATTCTCACTATCATTGTCGCGTTCTGCCTTATGGTAGGCGCCAGCGCGCGCGCGGATGAAATATCCGCGACGCATGTGGTCGAGGCGTTGCACGCGTCGCTGCTGGAGATGATGAAAAACGCCGATGCCCTCGGTTTTGATGGCCGCAGCGCGCACATTGCGCCGGTGGTGATGCGCTCATTTGATCTGCCTATAATTGCTGTCATGGCGACCGGTGAAAAAAACTGGCAGACATTGAGCGAAGCGCAGAAGGAACAATTGGTCGGGGCGCTTGAACGCCTGAGCGTGGCAACTTATGCCTCACGCTTCAACGGCTATTCGGGCGAAGACTTCCGCACGCTTTCGGAAGACCCCGGCGATCAAGGCACGGCCTATGTCAGTACCGAATTGATCCAGGGCGACGGCGGCACGATCCTGTTAAAATATCTCCTGCACCCGAGCGACAAGGGGTGGCGGATCGTCGACGTGATATTCCTCGGCGTCTACAGCGAGCTCGCCATGCGGCGCTCGGAATATGGTGCGGTTTTCCAGCGCGAAGGCTTCGACGGCCTGCTCGCCGCGCTCGATCAGAAAGCGGCCGACTACGCCGCCGGACTGCTCAAATAGACGGCGCTATTCTTCCGACGGCTTGAAATCGAGCGACGCGGAGTTGATGCAGTAGCGCAGGCCGGTGGGCTCGGGGCCATCCTCGAAGACATGACCCAAATGACCGTCGCAGCGCGCGCACAGCACCTCGACGCGGCGCATGCCGTGGCTCTCATCGCTGAGCTCGCCAACATTCCCGTCCTCGATCGGGCGCCAGAAGCTGGGCCAGCCGGAGTGCGACTCAAACTTCGTGTCAGAGGCGAACAAGTCCTCACCGCAGCCGGCGCAGACATAGGTGCCGGTGGATTTCTCATTGCAATATTTGCCGCTGAACGGCGGCTCCGTCGCGCCCTGGCGGCTGACCTGATATTGCTCCGGCGTCAAGGTCTCGCGCCACTCGGCATCGGTTTTCGTGATTTTATCGCGCATGAAAATTCCTCCCGGCAGACATACTACACCATCACGCGGTGCGGCGTGCACTCACGAGATAAAGCGGGTCCGATTTGGACTCGGCCGGCATGAGGATCTCGAAATTCAACTCCGCATAGCCGCCGGCATTGCGTAAATAAATTTCCAGCAGCCGGGCGTGGTCCGCATCGCCCATGCTGCGCCAAATGGCGACCGCCTTGGTCGGGAACATGCGGTTCGAGAAGGATATGGCGAACAGCCCACCGGGTTTCAGAACCCGCGCCACATCGGCGAAGACCTCCACCGGGCGAATCAGATATTGCGCCGAGACAGCGAGGACGCAGGAATCGAAGCTGTTATCCGCGAACGGCAGGGTGGGATTGCTGTTGAGATTGTGGATCAGGCGCTCGCCAAGCTGGGGATTTGCCTCGAGCTCAGCCATATTCATGCCGAGGCCGACAACGCGCCCGAATGCGGGCACTGGTGGCAAATGGGAAGCGTAGCTCGACATCAGATCGAGAATATCGCTGCCGGGCGGCAGGGCGCGGGCGTAGTATTCCGCCAGGGCGGCCGAGGCCGCTTCGTCGATATGTTTTACCAGGCGCGCCACGCCGTAAAACATCTCGTCATCGCCGCCATCCTCGCGGGCGAAATGTTCGGCTTGAAATTCGTTCTGCACCATAAGTTCAGCTTCGCCGCAATCGATGGTATACCTTTGTGCGTCAGGAAATTTGGAGACTTTCAGTATGATTAGCAAGGGTGTCAAACAACTCTGCGCGGAAGCCGAAGCGGAGATTGAAACCGTGACGGCAGAACAAGCGGTCAAGTTCGCCGATGACGAAACCGTGCAACTGGTCGATATCCGCGATATCCGCGAGCTCTGGCGCGAGGGTGCGGTGCCCGGCGCCATGCATGCGCCGCGCGGCATGCTGGAATTCTGGGTCGATCCGGAAAGCTCCTATTTCCGCGAGGATTTCGGCAGCGGCAAGAAATTTATCTTCTTTTGCGCCGGCGGCCTGCGCTCGGCGCTTGCCACCCAAGCAGTACAGAATATGGGTCTCGCGTCGGTGGCCCATATCGCCGGCGGGTTCGCGGCCTGGAAAGAAGCCGGCGGCGCGGTCGTCGCCAAGGAGAAGAAATAGGCTCCTCGGCGCTCCGAAATAACTGATTGATGCGGCCCGCCCAAATTTTCACCTATTTCAGCGCACAATATCTACGCCTGCCGGGGCAGATGCGCGGCATGTTGTTGCTGCTCTGCGCCACCATTCTGTTCTCTTCCATGCACGCCCTCATCCGCCATGTCGGCGAGACCCAGCATCCGTTCGAGATGGCGTTTTTCCGCAATCTATTCGGCTTTATCGTGCTCGCGCCGTTTTTCATGCGCTATGGCTTCGGCATTCTGCGCACCAAGCGCCTCGGACTGCATGCACTCCGCGGCGGCGTGCATGTCGGCTCGATGCTGCTGTTTTTTACCGCCGTCACCATGGCGCCGCTCGCCACGGTCGCGGCCATGACTTTTACCGCGCCGCTCTTTGTCACAATTGGCGCTGTGCTCCTGCTCGGCGAAACAATCCGCTACCGCCGCATCGGCGCGCTGCTCATCGGGTTCGCCGGCGTGATGATCGTGCTCCGCCCGGGCTCCGGCGATCTCGAACTCGGCACCCTGTTGGCGCTCGGCTCCTCGGTCATATGGGCCTGTGCGCTCTTGATGATCAAAGTCCTGTCGCGCACCGAATCGAGCATCACCCTCACCGCCTATATGACGCTCATCCTGACCCCGCTCTCGGCCATTCCCGCCGCCTTCGTCTGGCAGTGGCCGACATGGGAAGACCTCGGCTGGCTCGCCCTGATGGGCACGATCGGGACCGCCGGGCATCTGTTCCTGGCCCAAGCCTTCCGCGAGGCCGATGCGACGGCCGTGCTGCCGCTCGATTTCCTGCGCCTGATCTGGGCCAGCCTGCTCGGCTATTTCCTCTTCGGCCAGGTACCGGAAGTGTTTGTCTGGATCGGCGGCGCGGTGATTTTCTCCAGCACCATCTATCTCGCCTACCGCGAAGCCGTGGTCTCGAAGCGCGACAGGAAAGCCATCGACCCGCCGCAGCCATCGCCGCCGAGCTAATCCGTCAATTTGTGCGCAGTACGCCCTTTTCTTTCAACGCCGCGACTTCATCGGCACTGAGACCGGCGCCAAGTGCGATTTCCTCGGAATGCTCGCCGAGCGCCGGCGCCTGCATGTGCACCGCGCCGGGCTCCTCGCGGAACTTGATCGGGATGCCGAGATGGGCATTGCCGTCAGCGTCGCGCAGCAGCATATCGCGGGCGTGCAAATGCGCATTGTCGAACGCTTCCTTGAGGTCGAGCACCGGGGCAAAACAGATATCGCGGCCCTCAAACCAGGCGCTCCATTCGTCCCGCGTCTTGGTCAGGAAGGTCTCGATCAAATAATCGCGCAGCTCCGCCTGGGCGTCGCCGGGCGGTCGTTTGGCGACCTCGATGAGATCCTCGCGCTCCATGGCGCTAAGGAAATTGGTGACGAACTTCATCTCGCTGCCGCCGAGCGTGATATGGCCGCCGCCTTTCACCGCATAGGGCCGGTAGAACGCGGCACCGCCCTGGGTGCGCTCCTGCCAGGGTTCCGGCGCTCGGCCCTCGGCCAGCGCCTTGCCGGCGATGTGCGGCGTCCAGGAAACCAGCGAGTCATACATGGACATATCGAGATAATCGCCCTTGCCGGTCCGGGCACGGCCCACCAGGGCCATCAGAATGCCGCCAAACGCCATCAGCGAGCCGCCCATATCGCTCGGCGGCATGCACGGCATATTGGGCTGGCCGTTTGGGTCGACACTGAGACTGGCAACACCGGCGAGCGCACAAACGCTGAGATCATGGGCCGGACGGTCGCGGTAAGGGCCGTCCTGGCCGAAGGCGGAAATCGAGCAATAAACCAGCTGCGGCGCGCGTGCCTTGACGCTGTCATAGTCGATTCCAAGGCGGCCGACGACGCCGGGGCGAAACGTTTCGAGCAGCACATCGGCGCCTTCCGCCAGGCGCAGGAACAATTCCCGCCCCGCATCGCTCTTGAGGTCGAGCGACAGGCTCTTCTTATTGCGGTTGGCATTGCGGAAATAGACCGTCTGGCCGCCGCTCTCGGCGCCGATATAACGAACCGGATCGCCGGCTTTGGTATCTTCGATCTTGATCACTTCGGCGCCATGATCGGCCATCATCATGGCGAGGTGCGAACCCGGCAAAAAACGTGAAAGGTCGAGCACCTTGATCCCTGTTAATTTCATTTTTCGCTCCAACTATCGGAAAGGGCTGCGCGGCGGCGCATTTGACCTTTATAATGTCCCGTCCGGCGGGAAGCCAATCATGGCGTGCCGCAAACACTGGCGGCCGTCATATGCGCAAGAACAAAACACGCAAATCGCGCCTTCGATACCAGGAAGTGGCCGATTCCCTGCTCGCGCAAATCGCCGATGACCACCACCCGGTCGGCACCATGCTGCCGTCCGAGCTCGACCTGTGCCAGCAATTCGGCGTCAGCCGCTATACCGTGCGCGAGGCGCTCAGAAGACTGGGTGAAATGGGCGTGGTATCACGCCGCCAAGGCTCGGGAACGTTGGTCCAGGCACGCGAGCCAGCGCCACAGTTCGTCCAGACCCTGGGCTCGCTCGGCGAGTTTCTGCAATATCCGGAAGACACCCGCCTGCATGTCCTCTCGTCGCGCGACCTGGTGGCCGACAAGGCCCTGGCCGCGACCCTGGATGGCCGGTTGCGCCGGCGCT
Organism: Alphaproteobacteria bacterium; assembly: GCA_029937205.1. Lineage (GTDB taxonomy): Bacteria > Pseudomonadota > Alphaproteobacteria > UBA828 > UBA828 > PTKB01. The sequence continues at coordinate 2,736 of JAPYQV010000055.1, read as the reverse complement.
GGTTTCATATCGAGGCGCTGCGGCGGCGCTCCGACGGCCTGCCGCTCTGTTGGAGCAACATCTATGTGCTGCCGAAATTTGCACCGCTGGTGCAATGGATCGGCAAGGACAACACACCCGTGCACGCCCTGATCGACCGCCATTTCGACCAGCACCCGGCGAAAGTCGAAATCGATCTGTTCGCCGGTGAAATATCGGCCGAGCACGCGGTCGAGCTCGAAGTCGAGGCCGGCACACCGGCACTGATCATCGTGCGGCGCTACGCCGAAGCCTCGGGACGGCATTACGAAATATCCGTCATCGAGCACCCGGCCGGGCGCTTCACCTATTCCATGGAACTGCAGCAAGCCTGGGGGCGCGCGAACAATGTCTAATACCAAGGAGCGATGATAGAATGGATCCGTTGCGTACTTGGCTGTTCGCGCCCGGCAATCATGCCCGCAAAGTAGAGAAGGTCTTCACCGTCGGCGCCGATGCGGTGGTATTGGATTTGGAGGATGCGGTCGCGCTCGAGCAAAAGGTGGCGACGCGCGCCACGGTCGTGGACGCTCTGAAGACCCGGCCGGAGCGCGCCAGCCGGGGCTATATCCGGGTCAACTCGAGCGATACGGATTTCTGCTATGGCGATCTGCAAGAAGTTATCGGCCCGTGGCTCGACGGCATTATGTTGCCCAAGGTCGAGAGCGCCAGCCAATTGCAGATGATCGACTGGCTGATCGGCCAGATCGAGCGCGAGCGCGGCATGGCAGTGGGCGGCCTCGATATCCTGCCGATCATCGAGACCGGGCGCGGTGTCGCGGCAATCGACGAAATTGCGCAAGCCGGCACGCGCATCAAACGCGTCTCCTTCGGCGCCGGGGATTTCACCAATGATATGGGCATGGTGTGGACACCAGAAGAGGGTGAGCTCAGCCACGCGCGCTCGGTAATCGCGCTCGCATCCCGCATTGCCGGATTGGACGCGCCGATCGATACGGTGTTTATCGATTTGGCAGACAGCACCCATCTGGAGCAATCGGCGCGCACCGCATTGGCGCTGGGTTTTCGCGGCAAGCTTTGCATTCATCCGGCGCAGATTGCGCCGGTGAACGCCGTGTTCACACCGAGCGCCGAAGAGGTCGCGCGGGCGCAAAAACATGTCGAGGCTTTCGCGGCGGCGGAAGCGGAAGGCTCCGCCTCGATCCAGGTCGACGGCTATTTCGTCGACTATCCGATTTATGAGAAGGCCCTGCGCACGCTCGAATTGATGGCGGCGATCGAGGCCAAAGCGACTTAAACAACCGGGAGAAATGTATGTCGGGAGACATCGAAAAACGCCTGCAACGCCTGGAAGATATCGAAGCGATTAAACAATTGATCGCGCGCTACGCCAAGGCGATCGACAAGAATGGCGATCCAATTTTGCTGGCTGCCTGCTTCACCGAGGATGCCGGCTGGAATTGCGACGGCGTCGGCGGCTGGAAGGGGCGCGAGGACGTTGTCCAGGGCCTCCGCGAAACCTGCACCATCACATTGCCGTGAGCGCTCCATTACATGACCCAACCGATTATCGACATTGCCGAGGACGGGCAATCGGCAAGCGGCGAATATTACCTCTGGGAATTGGCCAAGGCGGCGTCGGAAGGCGACGGCGCGACCGAAGACACCTGGATCGGCGGCTGGTACGAATCAACCTTCCGTAAAGAGCAGGACGCTTGGCTGTGCAGCCATATGGAGCTGATCCTGAAGCTTAAAAGCGCCACGTCAAATGCGGATTGGGAAACACCGATCCCGCCCTGGCAAAACGAAGATCGGAATGCATGATGCATTCCGGCAAGCGAGACTTCGCGCCCGAGCTTACGCGAGGCAGCCAAGCACGCGGATGCGTGCGCCCGGCGTTTGAGGGACCATTAGGGTAACCGTAATGCAGGATTGGCGGGATTACCTCAGCGCAGAGGATCTGGCGACCATCGAGCGCGGAAAGTGGGCGCGGACCATCGGCTATGGCAAGCGCCCGGCGGTGATCGTCATCGATGTGCAAAACTATATGACCGGCGAGGAATCCGGCAACGATCCGGATAAATTTCCCTACGCCGCACCTGAGGTCGCGTGGCCGGCATTGCGCCGCATCGAAGCCATATTAGCCGCCGCCCGCCCGGCCGGCGTGCCGGTGGTCTATACCCGTTTCGCCATCGACCGGGAAGCCGGTGACGCCGGCCTGTTCGACGCCAAGATCGGCGCGCCCGACAGCGAGAATGTCTATCTCGAAGGCACCTTCGGCAGCGAGATCACCAAGGAAATCGCGCCCGAACCCGGCGACCTGGTGATCACCAAAAAGAAGCCGAGCAGCTTTTTCGGCACTCCGTTGCTGTCCTATCTGATCGATCGGCAAATCGACACGCTGATCGTCACCGGCGGCTCGACCTGCAACTGCGTCCGCGCCACCGTATTCGACGCCTTCTCCTACAATTTCCGCGCCATCGTCCCGTCCGACGCGGTGTTCGACCGCATGCCGATCTCGCAGGCGATCAACCTGTTCGACATGAACCGCTGCTCGGCGGATGTGGTCGAGACCAGCGACGTGCTGGATTATTTGATGGGGCTCAAAGCCCAGGCCATCGACCCATAATTGACGCCGCTGGCAACGATTCCGCTTATTGACGTAAACCGGTCATTCTCCATCTACACAACGAAAGTCCGAATTTGACCCAGGCTGTGTCAAAACAGCCTCGGAATGTAGTCGACGCGATTTTCTAC
>JAPYQV010000587.1 GCA_029937205.1 Alphaproteobacteria bacterium | reverse complement strand
GCTATACCCTGCTTGAATGCGCCCGCGCCTATTGCGCTGCGCATGTCTCCGACCCCTTGCGCCCGCTCGGTGACGACGGTTTTCGTTTTCTTCAGGTCTCGACCGATGAGGTTTATGGCGCCCTCGAGCCGGACGCGGCGCCGTTTGCGGCGAGCCATCCCTATCGCCCCAATTCGCCTTATGCGGCAAGCAAGGCAGCGGCGGATCATCTCGCCCGGGCCTGGCACCGCACATTTCGATTGCCCGTGCTGACGAGCCATTGCAGCAACAATTATGGCCCCTGCCAGTTCCCTGAAAAACTCATTCCGTTGTGTATTTTGAACGCGCTGGAGGGCAAGCCGTTGCCGATCTATGGTGACGGCCAGCAAGTGCGCGACTGGCTCTATGTGGAAGATCATGCGCGCACCCTGTGGTGTGTCCTGACCGACGGTACGCCGGGCCGTGTCTATTGCATCGGCGGCGATTCGAAACGCGGTAATATCACCGTGGTGGAGGCGATTTGCGATCTCTTGGACGATGTGGCGCCAGGCAAACGCGAAGGCTCGTACCGCGATCTTATCAGCTTTGTTGCGGACCGGCCCGGGCATGACCGGCGCTACGCCATAGACACAAGCGCAATTGCCGAGGAACTGGACTGGCGCCCGAGCGAGAGCTTCGACAGCGGCCTGGATAAAACTGTGCGCTGGTATTTGGAGAACGCCGGCTGGTGCGCGCGCGTGCGCGACGACAGTTATCGCGGTGAGCGCCTTGGCCTCGGGCAGGCGGTGGATGGTTAGAAAAGGCATCATTTTGGCCGACGGCAGCGGTACCCGCCTGGCGCCGAGCACGCGCAGTGTCAGCAAGCAGCTCCTGCCGGTCTATGACAAGCCGATGATCTATTATCCTTTGAGTACACTGATGCTGGCCGACATTGCCGATATTCTGATCATCACCCGACCGGAAGAGCAGCGTTTGTTCGAGGCCCTGCTCGGCGACGGATCCAAATGGGGAATCTCGCTCAGCTACGCGACCCAGGCGGCGCCGCGCGGCATCGCCGAGGCCTTCATCATCGGTGAAGATTTCATCGCCGGCGAGCCGGTCGCGCTTATTCTAGGCGATAATATATTTTACGGCGAAGGCTTCGGTCGCATGCTGCGCCAGGCGGCGCGCATGGAGCACGCCACCGCGAGCCTCTTTGCCTATTACGTCAAGCATCCAGAGGATTACGGCGTCGTCGAATTTGGCGAGAATGGCGCCGTAGTGAGCATTGAGGAAAAACCGGACGCGCCACGCTCGTCCTATGCGGTGACCGGGCTCTACTATTATGACGGCCGGGTGAGCGAAATGGTGCGCAGCATCCAGCCCTCGGGGCGCGGCGAACTCGAGATCACCAGCATCAATCAGGCCTATCTCAAGGAAGGCGGATTGCGCGTCCAAGTGCTCGGCCGGGGCATCGCGTGGCTCGACATGGGCACCCATGAATCCTTGCTCGAAGCCAGTAACTTTGTTGCCACGGTGGAAAACCGGCAGGGGCTGAAGATCGCCTGCCCGGAGGAAATCGCTTTTCGTCGCGGCCTCATTGATGGCGCTGAACTTGCTCGGCTCGCAGCGGAAATGCCGGGCAGTGACTATGGCCTCTATCTTGCCTCTTTGGGCAATGCGGAAAGCGCCTATCTCAGCGACGACGTGCAAGCGTCGCCACGCAATGCTGCCGGCAAGGTGCCCAAATGAACGCTAATTATTTAGCGCGCAAAACCGCTGTCGCGGCGCTGCCGGCCGGCGGCAATGCGCTCACGCCACCAATCCACGCAGTGGCCAAGGCCGCTCGCCAAATCGGTCTCCGGGCGCCAGCCGGTAAGTGCCTCCAGGCGCGCCGCATCGGCGACCAGCGCACGCACTTCGGAATGCTCGGGGCGGAGACGCGCCGGCTCGCTGACAATCGCTTTGTTGTTGCCGGTCAATTCATTGAGCAGGGTCACGACGGCACAGCAGCCTGAGACCGCCGCCAGTTCTCTCAC
>JAPYQV010000586.1 GCA_029937205.1 Alphaproteobacteria bacterium | reverse complement strand
GAACCGTACAGATCACCTGTGTTTCGTTGCGGAATCCGGCGGCAAACAGCGGCCGGATGGGACGGTCGATCAGGCGGCAGACGAGTGTTTCCTTTTCGCCCGGCCGTCCTTCGCGTTTGAAAAAGCCGCCGGGAATTTTGCCGTTGGCGAATGCCTTCTCTTCATAATTCACCGTGAGGGGGAAGAAATCCACACCCTCGCGTGGGCTCTTTTGTGCAACGACCGTGCACAATACGGTGGTTTGGCCGTAGCTGACCATCACGGCGCCATCGGCCTGACGCGCCACTTTGCCGGTTTCGAAGACCAGCGGGCGTCCGCCCCACATTGTTTCTTTGCGTGTAATATTGAACATATTCTATTTCCCTTATACCTACGGACGGTGCGCCCGATGCGCGCCGTCCCAGTGGACCGGCCGATAGACCTGTCCGTGTACAGTTTTGGTCCTGAACCATTTCAGCGACCAAGTATTTAACGAACGCCATTTGCGCCGCGGCTCAGCCTGCGGCGATCGTTCGACGTTCGTTTCTCTAATTGTGCTAGTGAGAGTGATCTACGATTTCACCCGAAAATCACTTGCGTAGTCCCAAGCGTTGAATCACGTCGGCGTACCGATCATTGTCCTCGCGCTTGAGATAGTCGAGCAAACTACGGCGCCGGCTTACCATTTTCAGTAGGCCGCGGCGTGAGTGCCTGTCTTTCTTATGGGTGCGAAAATGACCCGTAAGATTGTTGATACGTTCGGTCAGGATAGCGACCTGAACTTCGGGGGAGCCGGTGTCACCGGCCGTTTTTCCGAACTCAGTCATGAGCTCGGATTTCCGCTCAGCGGTAATCGACATCTCATAGTCTCCGATTGTCAAAGGTTGAAAACGCGAAGCGGCCGCAGTTTGCCTGTTTCTATCCTGGCCAAAGCAACCAGCCGTTCGCCTGATCTGGCCCGGATGGTTTGTACATCCGCGCCAGTTACCGCTATTGCCTGGCCGAAGCGCAGGCGTTTAGCGTCCAATTCGTTCAATTCCAGTGCCGGGATGTCGGCCAGCGGGGCTTCGACCGAAAGGACGTGCGCAGCAAGGCGCGCACTATGCACCAGTGATTCTACTTTATCCAGCGAAATCGCTGCATTTTCCTCGAACGGGCCAACCCTTGTTCGACGCAGATCGGAAACATGGCCAACCGTGCCCAGAGACACCGCCAAATCACGTGCCAGAGAGCGAATATAGGTCCCTTTGCCGCAGGTTACGTCGAATGTTGCTGTATCGAGATCATGGCCGAGCAAAGTCAGTCGGGTTATCTCCACCTGGCGAGGCGCCAGCGTCACTTCCTTATTGGCACGCGCCAGTGCATAGGCGCGCTGACCGGAAATTTTAATGGCCGAATATTTCGGCGGCATCTGACTGATTTCACCGACAAAATTGCCTAAAACCGCCTCAATTTCTAGTCCTGTGGGGCGATTTTCGCCGGTCTCGCTAATTTCGCCCTCGGCATCATCCGTGTCCCGTGCCTCGCCCCATTTCACCGTAAATCGATAGGCTTTGCTGCCGTCCATAACGTAGGCCACGGTTTTGGTGGCCTCACCAATGGCGATCGGCAGCACACCGGTGGCGAGCGGGTCGAGGGTGCCGCCATGGCCCACTTTGAGGCCGCTACCGACTTGCTTGATAAGGTATTTGATACGCCCGACGATTTGCGCCGAGGAGCGGCCGAGCGGCTTGTCGATGATAAGCCATCCATCCAGGCGCCCGCCGCTTTGATCCTGAGCCGCCCCGTCAGGCTTGTTCATCCTGCGCCGCGATTTGATCCAACAATGCGTCGATATGGTTGGCTTCGTCGAACGAGTGATCGAGCTCGAACTCGAGGATCGGCGCGTGACGGAGATTCACCCGGCGTGCGACTTCGCCGCGCAAATAGGGCGCTGCGCGGCGCAGCGCTTCCAAAATGGGCGCGCCCCCCTCAGCACCGCCGCCGAGCGGCATGACGAATATACGCGCCTGCTTGAGG
>JAPYQV010000054.1 GCA_029937205.1 Alphaproteobacteria bacterium | reverse complement strand
CTATCGCAGTGCGGCAAAAAAGGGCAATGCCCAGGCGCAGTATAATCTGGCCAAACTTTATCTCGGTGGCGAAGGCGTCACGCCAAATCGAGACCTCGGCATTGCCTGGATGCAGCGCTCGGCGGCGCAGAGCTACGGCCGCGCGGCGCAGCATCTGGACATGATGGGTATCGCATTGGAAGAGCCGGAAAGCGCCATCCCGGAAGGCGAGCTGGCGGCATCGGAACGCACCGCCGGCGAGACTTTGCCCGGTGAGCCCGCCACAGAATCCGCCACAGGGATCGCAGCGGCACCCGCCATAGCCGACAGCGGCGAGCATCTCAATATTTTGGATGAAAATAATCAATTCGAGCTGCCATTGGCGGCCGTTGACGCGGCGGCGGACAACCCCGATCAGCCGCAGGAGATCGTGGTAAGAGAAGGGGATTTTGCCGTGCTCCTCGCGACCTTCGATCGCGAGGCAGCCGCAAACAAAGTTTGGCGCGAGATGACGATGCGGTATCCGAAACTGCTTCAGGGCTTACGGCCCAATATCACGGCGTTGACACTCGGCGATGACCGGGCGGTGCTGTGGCGCCTCGAAGCCGGCATGCTGGAAAACGAGCCTGCGGCGGTCGAATTGTGCAAGGCGCTGAAGCGGGCGGGCGAATATTGTTATCCGGTGCGCGCCGGAGCGGCGGCTGACGAGTAAATTCGGGCGCTTGCCGGCAGGCATATATTGCGCAAATTCACCGAATCGACTACCATATTTTGATATTCGGGGAATTAGACACACAAGAATTTGGGGATCGGGTGAGACGTATCATTCAAGTTGCGGCGGTTATCTGTCTCGCTTTGGTGGTTGCGGCATGTGTGGATACGCCGCGTGACGTTTCGCTGGCGGAGCGTGGTGCGGATGCCCTGGAAGCCGGGGATTACGCGACCGCGGAACAGTTTCTCGGCGATGCGCTGGAATATAATCCCGCCAATGAATACGCTCTGTTGAATTTGGGCGTGGTTTATCAGGATACCGGCCGTCCGGAGCTGGCGCGGCGCACCTACGCGGAAATTATCCGCATCAATCGGCTGGAGCGTGCCGCGCTCATTGTGGCACGCAAGAATGGCGGCCTGTCGCCCATGCTCCTGGCGCGTGAGAATTTGGCGGATCTCAATTTAAGCCCGGTGATGGTCGATAACAGCGCGCCGGCGCAAGCTGGTTCGGCAATAACGCGCCGATCGATAGCCGCAACTTCTCCGCCCTCTACAGCGATATGAGCGCCGTATTCGACAATTTGCAAGCGCTCGCGGAATCCATGCGCCTGATGTCGGGTACGTTGCGCGCCGCGGCCAAGGAGGCCGAGAAGCAAGAGACGTTGGCGAGCGCGGCGAAAGTGAAAACAGCCGATTCCAGTGCGGCCATGACCGATGGCGCGGACAATGCCGCGGATTCGGATGCACCGGCGGCCAAACAGATGGCGGCCCTCGATACCACGACCGGCGACGGGCATGAGAAGGCGCCAAGCGATATGGCGGACAGCACGGCAGGCGATGATAATGGCGGTGAGCACGCCATTGCCCGGGCCGAGGAAGTTACCGGGGACGGTCCCAGCGTGCGCGTTCACATTGCCTCGTTCCGCAGTGAAAATGGTGCCGAGCAGGGCTGGCATATATTGCAGAAGAGCCATCCCGATTTGCTCAGCAATTATGACGCACAGATTCGGGAAATAGATTTCGGTGCCGGCATGGGCATCTTTTTTCGTGTTCAGGCCGGCCCACTGGCCAGTGAGGATAGCGCCAAGCAACTCTGCGAACGCCTTAAGTCACGCGGCCTTTACTGCGCCGTCGCCTTTTTCTGAACCAATTTATTGCCGGGCAATTAGTCCCGGTAATCCGGTTGATCCCGGTCGAGCAACCGTTTAAGCGCGCTGAAATGGTCGTTGGCGAAGCGGTGCATATTGCCGGGCATCAATTGCCGCGCGGTTTCCTTACAGATATCTTCCGGAATATGTTTCAGCGGCTGGCCGGTGCTCATGGCAAGAATTTGTGCCATCGCGGTGCGCTCTAAATAATATAACTCGTCATAGGCACTGGCGACCGACGTGGCGCCGACCAGCACGCCGTGATTGGCCATCATGAGAATGTTCTTGCCCTGCATCGAATTTGCCAGGCGCTCGCCCTCCAATACATCGATAGCGAGCCCGCTATAATTGTCGTCGCGTGCGACGCGGCCGTAATAGCGAAGCGCATTCTGATTAATCGGTTCTATGGCGCCGTTTTCGATCAGTGCCAGGGCGAGCGTCTGCGTTTGGTGGGTGTGCATGATGCACTTCAAATCGGGTCGGGCGCGGTGTATCGGTGCATGAATATAAAGCGCGGTATTCTCCACAACACCATCGCCCTCGAGCAACTCACCATCCAGGCTCATCATCAAGAGATTGCTCGCCGTGACTTCGCTCCAATGGGTGCCATAGGCGACGACGAGAAATTTATCCGGCTGGCCAGGGACCGTCAGGGTTAGGTGATTGCAGATGCCCTCGCTCAGGCCATGCTGATAGGCGAGGCGGTAGGCGGCGGCGAGGTCGATGCGGGCTTGGCGAATTTCGTCGCTCATTTCGTTTATTCCGTGAATTATGTGGCGGGGTTGTATGAAGGCGGCGGCAAAGCGGTGTCAGCGCTCGCGAAAAGCCTCCGACTGAACATTAACCACCGGTTTCAGTAAGTATTGCATCACTGTTTTTGAGCCAGTGTGAATGTCGAGCGTGGCTTCCATGCCGGGGGAGATGGGCAATTCGCCGGGATTGTCGCCGAGGTAATTTTTGTCAGTTTCCGCAATCACACGAAAATAACTTTGGCCAGTGCTCGAATCAACATGGGAATCCGGCGAGATTGAAACGATGCGGCCATTGAGGCCGCCATAGCGCGAGAAATCATAGGTTGTGACCTTGACCACTGAGTTCTGACCGACGCGGACATAGCCGATGTCGGTCGGGTTGAGTTTCGCTTCAATCACCAGCCGGTCTTGTGTCGGCACGATCTCCATCAGCGGCTCTCCCGGCCGGGCGACGCCGCCGATGGTGTTGTGACGCATGGTCTGCACGACGCCGGCAATGGGGCTGGAAATCTCGGTCCGCACCACTTGGTCGGTGGCGCGGCTGAACTTCTCGCGGGCGCTGGCGATACGGCGCTGAACGTCGCTCAATTCTTCCAGCGCGATCCGAGTGGCGCGCAATCTTTCCTCTTCCAGACGCGCCTTGGCCTCGGTGATGCTGGCCTGCGCCCGGGGAATGGCGGATTTAAGTTCCTCCATCTCGCCCTGCAATTTTTCGACCTCCTGCTTGATCTTCACATGTTCGATTCTCGGCGTCAGACCCCCGGCGAGCAGGTCTTCGGACATGAGAAATCGCTCCAGCGTCAGGGCCAGATTATTCTTGGTCGAATTCAGCTGGGCGCGGATTTGACGAACGTCGAGCTCGCGCTGGCGCTGCTGTTCGTGCAATACGGAGAGTGCGCTTTGAAGTTCGAGCTTGTGCCCATCATAGGTATGCTGTTCCGCCCGCACCAGCTGGGGCCGCCGCGCGCCTTCCTTTTCGGGAAAGATCAGCAATGTTCCTTGCGATTCAGCGACCAGGCGGGCCCGCGCCAGAATCAGGGCGTCGAGCTCGATCAGTACTTCTTCCTGGTTTGATCCGGAGATTCCCTGCTCCAGTTTGAGCAACGGGTCGCCGGCTTCCACCGTATCGCCTTCGGCGACGTATATGTGGCTGATTATACCGCCTTCGAGATGTTGGATAACCTTGACCTGGCCCTGTGGGACAACTTCGCCGCTGGCAACCGCGACTTCTTCCAATTCAGCGAAATTGGCCCAGACCACAAGGGCGGTAATGGCCAGAACGACGAGAAACGCGGTGCGACGCCAACCCTTGGCGCGGGCTTTGCTTTCGAGCCCATCGAGCCGGTTCATGATGATGTCTCCCCACTGGCGACCGGTGCGGCTTCCGCCGGCCGAGGTGCGCCGCCGAACAGGCGCGGCAATATCTCCTGGGCCGGCCCGCCCATGGCAATGCGGCCCTTGTCGAGCGCCATGATATTGTTGCAGGCGTGCAGGAGAACCGGCGTGTGGGTGACGACAACGATGGTATGATCGCGCGCCAACTCACTCAGCGTGTCACGCAGCGCGATTTCCGCCTGCATGTCGAGATTGCCCGACACTTCATCCAACAGCAGGATCGGCGGATCGAGCAGGAGGGCGCGGGCGATGGCAATGCGCTGGCGTTGCCCGCCGGAAAGACGCGATCCGGCCTCGCCAATTTCGGTGCCATAGCCGTCCGGCAAGTCGATGACATATTCGTGCACGCCGGCCAGGGTCGCTGCCGCGACAATTTCCTCGTCACTGGCTTCCGAGTTGGTGATGGCAATATTCTCGCGGATTGTGCCGGCAAAGAGGAAACATTCCTGCGGCACATAGCCCACCCAGCCGGCGAGATCCTGACGTGAAAACTGGCTGATGTCGCCGCCATCGAGCAGCACCCGCCCGCTGGTCGGCGCATAGAGGCCTTGCATCATCTTGAGGAGCGTGGTCTTGCCGCAGCCATTGCGCCCGACCACGCCGAGCATGCCGGGCGGCTTGACTTCCATGGAGAGATTATCGATCACCGGCGGGCGGCCTTCCTCATAACCGAAACTAACCGCTTCAAACGTTAGGCGGCCTTCCGGACGCTTGAGTTGAACGCTGCGCTCGGTGCGGTCCTCCTCGAGGGCGAACACCGCATCGAGGCGCTTTAGCGCCTGGCGGCAATTGGCATAATTGCGCCAATTTCCGACCAGCTGGTTGAACGGGCCGATAACCCGGTTGCCCAGCATGGTCGAGGCGATCAGCGAACCGATGGTGAGTTTCAGGTCGATGATGGCAAGCGCGCCGGCTGTCACCAGTGCCACGGTGGTCAGCATGGTCAATGTCATGCCGAGATTGCTGAACATGTCCGTCCGCCCGCCGCGCACCAGGGCGCGCTCGATGGTGTCGGCGTGCTTTTCTTCCCAGGCCGGCCGGATGGTCCTCTCCAGCGCCAAAGCCTTGATCGTCGCGCGCCCCTGCAGCATTTCCGAGAGGAACGCGTCGCGCCCGATACCGGCCTCGCGCTCCCCTTTGGTCGCGGTCTGCATCATCTTGCCAGAGATGATCGAGACGATGACGAATATAGGCAGCGCGACCAGCAACACCCAGACCACCGGCGGCGCGATAATATAGATGATGACGACGAACAGAACCGCGAAGGGCAGGTCCGTCAACAGCACAGCCGTGGAGCCGGAAAAGGTGTTGCGCACCATCTCCGCATCTCGGAACAGGGTTTGCCAAAAGCCCGACGGGCGGCCTTCCAGGGTGCGCAGCGGCAGGGCGGAAATCTTGTTGTAGAGCGAGCGGCCGAGCGAAACGTCGATGCGGAGCGCGACGCGCTGCAACATGCGGCTGCGCGCCTGGCGAATGATGAAATCGAAAAACAGGGCGGCCAAAACACCGATCAGCAAAGCGTAGAGCGTGCTGATGCCGTGGCTAAAGACAACGCGGGTATAGACCTGCAAAACAAAGATCGGCACCGCGAGGGCGAGCAAATTGATAAACAACGAAACCAGCAACGCTTCGCGTAATCCCGAGCGCGCGGGTTTCATCACCTCTCTCAGCCATTTGCGGCTGGCGGGCTTATCCGTGTCGAGAGATAGGGGGTCAGGCGCCGGCATAAGCGTATTTGGCCAATTTAAGGGGGTCCTGGCAAACCAATTTGGCGCGACCAATTAATTCATCAATTGGCGCGTGCTTTAAACCAGTACGATATCGGTGATGGCCGGCGCATCCCCGGCAATTTCGGCAAGCACCGTATAGTCGGTTCCGGTGGCGCCATTGCCATCGAAATAAAGAGTTTTTGTGCTGTCGACGACGAGATAGGGGCTGGAGCCGCCGGCCGATGTATTGGTGCCGTTAAATTGTGCTCCAATGACGAAAAAATTGGAATTCAGGAGCAATGAGGAGAGACTGAAGTTGCTATCGGTCAGTTCTATGGTGTCGATTCCAGAGCTAAAGTCCGAAATTATATTGTGAAAGCCGCCACCAACCGTATCCGCATTATCGCCCGGGTTTGCCTCGCCGTCGGAAGTCGAGGCAAAGGTAAATCTGTCGGCGCCCGAGCCGCCGGACATGGCATCGTTGCCGGTCCCGCCGGTCAGGACGTCATTGCCATCACCGCCACTCAGCGTGTCGTTGCCGGTCCCGCCCAGAAGGGTGTCGTTGCCGGATCTTCATGCAATTGCCGTGTCAGATAGACCCAGAACTCATCCTCGTTCATGACCGCAAGCTCGGTGGAGCGTGTCGATTCGGGAAAGCGGCGGGCAAACCACATGGCGGTGCTTGAATCGGACTCGGATTTGCCGGCAAAGCGGAGCAGGGGAGATTTCACCAACTTGAGGTGGCGCGTATCGTTTAGCAACATCACCAGCGGCACCCGAAGTCCCGATTCATCCGAAACATTGGGCGCATAGCGCCGATAGCCGAGGCGTTGAAACAGATTGAGCTGGGCTGGCGCGCAATTGCTGAAGTCAAACAGAATGTTTCGCTCCAGGCACATTTTGAAGGCCGCGCCCAGGAGAATCGCCAATGTTGGCGTGCGGCGCCAACGCATGGCAATCGCCCAGGCCGACGTTATGGATATATCGCCATCATTATATTCGTCGAACAAATTTAACTGGTAGGTATTGTAGAGATCGGTCGGGATCGGGGTAACGAGCGCATAGCTGAGCCGCACAGTGCCCATAATTTCGTTTTCGCTGCCCAAATAAAGAATCGTTGCGGTTTGATCAGCATCCTCGCGCACCATTTTGGCGGTGTCGTCACGGCCGGGCGGATTGCCATGCAATTCGTCGACCAGAACGGAATGGCGAAAGCGGAACACCCGCATCCGGCTGGCGTCGTCCTGAGCAACGTGGACACTCAAATTTTTCGGTAATGTCGGTGCGGTGGGCATGGCGTATCCATCCGATTGCGCGAGGCGAATAGGGCAATGTCCTATAGTCACCCGGCAGGCATGAATTCCCGGTTAACGGCAGGATTGCGTTACGCGGCGTCCGTCGATTCGCTCGCGAAATCTTCCTTGGCGACGCCATGATCGATCGAGAGCGTGTCGGTGCTCCTCTTCAGCCGCTCTCAGGCATGGATTTGATCAGCTTGCGCAGCATGCTTTGGGTCACCACAAGAACCTTGATATCGCTCAGCGCCACCACTGTGGCGCTCCGTTCCACTTCGCTCAGGAAAGCAACCTCGCCAAATATGTCGCCGCAATTGAATTGCGCGATCGGCCGGCCGGTCTCATCGCCGGCCCGCACTTCGACGGCGCCCGAGAGCAGAATAAACATTTCATTGCCAAGCTCGCCCTGGCGAATTAACGCTTCGCCGGCAGCGCAGGTGAGTACCGTACCCACCGCGATAACTTTCTTGGCTTCCTCGTTGGTCAGGCCGTTCAGGAGCGGAATGCTGGAATGCGGCGGCTCGTGCAATTGCTGGGTGAGGTAGACCCAAAAATTGTCCTCGTCCATTTCCACCAGCGCCGTTGCCTGATTTGCTTCGGGAAATTTGCGCGAGAACCAGACGGCAGTGGCCGAACTCGCCTCATACTTGCAGGCAATGCGGAACAGCGGCGAGCGCACCCGTTTCAGATGCCGGACATCATCCATCAACATCACCATGGGCACCCGAAGGCCGTGCTCATCGGAAAAGTTGGAGGTATAGCGGCGATATCCGAGGCGTTGATAGGGCGCCAGTTGGGCCGGTGCGCAGTGACAAAAATCGAAGCGGATATTACGCTCCTTGCTCATCTTGTAGGCGGCGGCGAACAGCACCGAGAGCGTCGGCGTGCCGCGCCAGCGCGCCGAAACCGCCCAGGCCGAAGTGAGCGACAAATCCGAATCGGCGAAATCGCTGAAATTCATGAGGTCGTAGCCTTTATAGAGCGCCGGCGGAATCGGCGTCGCCATGCCATAGGTAAGGCGCAGCGTCCCCATGATTTCGTCGTCGCTGGCGAGATAAAGCAGGGTCGAGGTGTCGTCTACGGCCTCGCGGACGGTCCGGCTTTCATCGTCCCGCCCCGGCGGATTGTCATCCAATTCATCGACCAGAACCGCATAGCGAAAGCGGTAAATGCGAAAGCGATCGACATCGTTTTGCGCAATCCGAACCGAAGTGCCGGGCGGCATTTTTGAAATCTTTGCCATTGAAATGCATCCGCATTTTCTGCATGAGGCTGGGGCAGCGGACAATTATGCCGACAGAGGCATAAGTTCTGGTTAACGCGAGCCTGCGGAATTTGCGCTTGATTGACGTTTGTAGACATGCCGGAGGAGCTATTTCATTATGACGGCGGGCTCTGGCGGATTCCGGCGGGCCCCGCTTTTTCGGAATAAACAACCGCTGAGAATTGGAAATTCCGTCATGACAAGTCACACGGGCTATCTTTTGATGGCCGATATATCCGGTTACACAGCCTATCTGACATCGAGCGAACAGGAACACGCCACGCCAATTCTGCGCTCGCTCCTGACGACACTGGTTGAACAGATCGGCGAGCCCCTGCATTTGGGCGGCATGGAAGGCGACGCCATACTCGCCTTTTCGACGCAGCAGGAATTTCCCTCGGGCGAGGCATTATTTTGCGCGAAGCGGAGGGCGGTGCGCCGAGCGTTGTTCTCATTGCCACCGGCTCAGAAATGTCCATCGCCATGGCAGCGCGCGACGTCTTACAGGGCGAGGGTCGGCCGACGCGCATTGTCTCCTTGCCGTGCTGGGAGCTGTTCGATGCCCAGGAGCCGGCCTACCGCGACGAGGTGCTCGGCGGCAATGTTCTTCGGATCGGCATCGAGGCCGCGGTTTCGTTCGGCTGGGAGCGTTATCTCGGGCAGAACGGCGTGATGATCGGCATGAAGAGCTTCGGCGCCTCGGCGCCGGCCAGCGATTTATATCCCCATTTCGGCATCACGGTCGAAGCCGTGACGGAGGCGGCGCGCAAGGCGCTTACGCGCTAACCAAGGGGGCGGGGCAGCGCAGCGCAGCGCAGCGCCTAAATCGTTGCAATTGCAACTTAATTTTCCTTCATATTTTGACCGAATGTGTTATTGATTGTTAAGGTAAGGTGGCTGTCACCTGTCCTTTTTAGATCATCAACGTTGTCGTCAAAGGCTGGCGAGCTCGGAGCAACGTGTGAGTATTGAACAGGGAAAATTTGTATTTGCCGCGGCGACGCCGGGAATGTCCGGTGTTACGGGCAGTGTGCCGACGCCGATTCTGGGCGGCGATGCGGCGCACATCGTCATTCCCGGCGGCGACATGTTGCTCCATGCCGATTTTACCCGCGCCGGCTCCGACCTGCTGATCACAGCACCCGACGGCAGCCAATTTGTCATTGTCGATTATTTTGACGGCCAGACCGAAGCAGGCTTGATCACTGACGGCGGCGCGTTGCTGCCCTTCGATCTCGTATCAGCCTTGGCCGGACCGGCATCGCCTGGCCAGTACGCGCAATCCGAGGACGGCATTGAAGAGGTGCCGATCGGCCGCGTTGACGAGACGGTTGGCGAAGCCACGGCGACCCGGGTCGACGGAACGACCGTGACGTTGACCAAGGATTCGCCCGTCTTCCAGGGCGATATTCTCGAGACCGGCGCCGGCGGCGCGGTGGCCCTGGTGTTCATCGATGAAACCGAATTTTCGCTCGGCGAGGATGGCCGGATGGTGCTCGATGAATTGATTTTCGATCGGACCTCGCTGGAGGGCTCCTCCACCTTCTCGGTGATCCAGGGCGTGTTTGTTTTCGTCAGTGGCGAGATCGCGGCGAACAATCCGGATGAAATGATCGTCCGCACGCCGGTGGCCACGCTCGGCATTCGCGGCACCAAAGTTGCGGGCAACGCGGCGGCCGAGGGGGCGCTCAACACGGTGACCATGATGCCCGAGAGCGGCGGCGCCGTGACGGGCTCGATCACGGTGAGCACGCAAACCTCCTCAATCACCCTCAATTCCGCCTGGCAGACGACGGCGGTCTCAAGCGTCTTTGAGGCGCCGGCGCCGGCGATCATCCTGACCTCGGCCCAGGCCAGCACCCTATACGGCGCCGTGAACAGCCTGCTTTTGTCCTCGACGTCGCCGGCCGCTCGAGCCGGTGACGCGGCGGGTGGCAGAGACGAAGCTGCGCCGGGCGGCAGAGACGAAGCTGCGCCGGGCGGCGATGCCGGGGCGGCACCTGCTGACGGGTCCGAGGGCCCGGCGTCTGGTCCGGAAGGCGAGCTCGGGCCCGGCGAGGAGTTCGGACCCGAAGGCGAGCTCGGGCCCGGCGAGGAGTTCGCACCCGGCGAGGGCTTCGGACCCGAAGGCGAGCTCGGGCCCGGCGAGGAGTTCACACCCGGCGAGGGCTTCGGACCCGAAGGCGAGCTCGGGCCCGGCGAGGAGTTCGCACCCGGCGAGGGCT
>JAPYQV010000585.1 GCA_029937205.1 Alphaproteobacteria bacterium | reverse complement strand
ATTCTGCTCGACGGCGCGGCGATCAAGGCCTGCCTACTGCTCGCCGTACAGTTGGACGGCGCCAACGTGCGGACCGTGGAATCCCTCGCCGAGGACGACCGACTGAATGCCTTGCAGGAGGCCTTCAAGCGGCACCATGCCGTGCAATGCGGTTTCTGCACGCCGGGCTTTCTGATGTTGGCGACGGGTCTAAAAGCGCGCGGCGGCCGGGCGCTTTCCCGCCAGGAACTTCGCGGGGAGCTGAGCGGCGTATTGTGCCGCTGCACCGGCTATGAGGGCATCGTCCTCGCGGTCGAGGAATATCTCGGCATGGAGGACAAAGCGCCCGCGGCGGAGCAGGCGCCGGCCGCGCGGAGCGGTGCGTCATGAGTGGCGCTTCGTATCGGCTTATCGGCGCCTCGGTGCCGCGCAAGGAGGACGACCGCCTGTTGCGCGGCGATGGCTACTTTACCGACGATGTGCAACTGGCCCACCAGTTGGAGATGGCGGTCGGCCGTTGCCCGTTCCCCCACGCCGCTATCGGCGCGATCGATATTTCCCGTGCCGAGGCTGTGCCGGGCGTCAAGCACATCCTGACGGGCGTGGAGGTGCGCGAACTGAGCGAACCCTTGACCGTCTTGCGGCCCGTGCCGGGCGCGCCCGATCTGCCCTTCTATGCGCTCGCCCAGGAGCGCGCGCTGCATGAGGGCCAGCCGGTGGTGAGCGTGGTCGCGATCAGCCGTGCCGTCGCCGAAGACGCGCTGGAACTGATCGATATAGATTATGAGCCGCTGCCCCATGTGAGCGGCACGCTCGACGCCCTGGCGGCGAACGCGCCAGTCCTTCACCCCGGCGTGATGGAGAACAATCTGTTGAGCGCTCATGAGAATCGCGCCGGCGAGCCCGAGGCGCGTATGGCCGAGGCGGAAATCGTTGCCGAGGGACGCTTTTATATCAATCGCGTCAGCGCGCTCCCCATGGAGACGCGCGGCATCGTCGTCGCCTGGCGCCCCGCCGCGCGCGAGCTTTTGGTCTATGCGGCCACGCAAACGCCGCATCTCGTGCGTCAGCAATTTGCCGAATGTCTCCGCCTCGACGAGAGTGCGATCCGCGTTGTCGCCTCGGATGTCGGCGGCGGCTTCGGCATGAAGCTCGGGGTCAACCCGGAGGAGTTGCTGGCGGCGCTCCACGCCATGGCCCTGCGCCGCCCCGTCAAGTGGATTGAGGACCGCCTGGAATTCTTCCGCGCCAGCAACCAGGCGCGTGAATCCGTGTTCGATTACCGTATTGGCGCCGAATCGGGAGGCCGCATCACCGCCATCACCAATCAGTACACCACCGATCTTGGCGCGTGGAACTCGACCTACGGCTCGGCGCAGCTTTCGAGCGTGACATTCACCGGGCCCTACAAGGTGCCCGACGCGGCGGTTGAGCGCCGTGTGGCGATCACCAATAAAACGCCGATCGGCGCCTATCGCGGCTACGGCCAGCCCGAGGTCAATTTTGCGCGGGAAGTGCTGCTTGACCGCCTCGCGCGGCGCCTCGGCATCGATCCCTTCGACATCAGGGAACAAAACATGCTGCGGCCGGAGGATTTGCCGTGGAAAACGCCAAGCCGCGCCGTTTATGAGAATGGCGATTATCTCAAGACGCTGCACATGGCCGCCGAGGCGGTGGATTATAGCGCCCACCGGGCAGCGCCGGCGCGCGCGCGGGATGACGGCCGCCTAACCGGAATCGGGTTTTCCTCGTTTGTCGAGCGCACCGGCTATTCCAGCGCACGCTTTTTGGCAGGCCGGGGCTCGCGCTTCGGCGCCCATGAAAGCGTCACGCTGCGGGCCAACCGCTCGGGCAGCATCGATCTCTATACCGGCGTTTCGTCCTTCGGTCAGGGCACCGAGACGGCCTACGCCCAGATTTGCGCCGAAGTGCTGGGCATGGAGTATGACGCGATTCATATCCATGCCGGAGATACCGCGGCCGCGCCGCTCAACACGGCCGGCATGTTGTCGCTGCGCAACAACACAAC
>JAPYQV010000584.1 GCA_029937205.1 Alphaproteobacteria bacterium | reverse complement strand
CGACCATTTCGGTTCGGCGACACCGATGACATTGCACAAGTCGCCGAGCCTGGTGCTGCGCGCCGTGTCAGAAGGAATCGCAAGCGTCGGAATTTTTCCGCTGCCGCAGGATGACGACGTCGATCCGTGGTGGCTGCACTTGGTGCAGACGGCAGGCCCCCGCCCGCAGGTTGTCGGTCGTCTTCCCTTTTTCGTCAATGCCGGTGCCCGCTTTGAAGACCTGGAAGCGCTGGCGATCGCTGTTCTCGACGTGGACGACAGCGGCTCCGATATTGGTTTGTTCATTCTCTCGACCACGGACCCGATCAGTCGCGCCTCGCTGAATACGCTACTGGAAGAGGCTGGGTTTGAAGGCCGCGGCCTCGCCACACACATTCAGGGCGAAAATTCTCCGGAACGCCTCTACCTAATTGAAGTTGCCGGGCTGGTTTCGGCGGAAGACGAGCGAATGAAGGCATTTGTCGGTAAACTTGATGACAGCAACGCGATGATTATTCGCGTGGGTGGTTACGCGCGACCGATTGACCTCAGCTAAGACCGTTCGGGCGCAAGCCCAATTAAATGGACAAACCATGACACGTCCCGCGCCACGCCCCGGCATACTCGAAATTTCGCCCTATGTTGGCGGCGAATCTGGTGTGCCGGGCATCGCAGAACCGATCGTGTTGTCGTCGAACGAATCAGCGCTCGGGCCAAGCCCGAAGGTGGTCGCGGCCCTGCAGGCGCACGCGTCCCTCGTTCACCGCTATCCCGACGGCGGATCGGTCGCGCTTCGGGATGCAATTGGTGCGGCCAACAATCTTGATCCGGCGCGCATCGTTTGCGGCAATGGGTCGGACGAACTGCTGTCGTTGCTTGCGCAGATATTTTCCGGACCGGGCGATGAAGTGCTCTACAGCGAGTACGGATTTCTCATGTACAAGATTTCGGCGCTCGCGGTTGGTGCGACGCCGTTGTCTGCGCCGGAAACCAATTTCCGCAGCGATATCGATTCGCTGCTCGGAAAAGTGACCGAGAAGACGAAAATTCTGTTTCTCGCCAATCCCAATAACCCGACCGGCACCTACCTCACCGCGGATGAATTGGAACGGCTTCGGGACGGGCTTCGCGACGACATCCTTTTGGTGATTGACGCGGCCTACGCCGAGTTCATGAGCGAAAGGGATTTTGATGCCGGTGCGGCGCTGGTCGACAAATATGAAAATGTCGTCATGACCCGGACGTTTTCAAAACTCTATGCGCTTGCCGGGCTTCGTCTGGGCTGGGCCTATGCGCCGGCCTGGATCGTTGATTTGCTGAACCGCGTGCGCGGCCCCTTCAATGTGACAGCGGCAGCACAGGTCGCCGGTGTCGCGGCCCTCAGTGATCCTAAGTTTTACGAGGCCGCCCGCGTCCACAATGATACCTGGCGGCCGTGGCTGAGTGCGGAACTGGAAGCGCTCGGCCTCAAGGTTGTGCCGGGTTTTGCCAATTTTGTTTTGGTTCGTTTTGAAACCGCGGGTGTCGCCGAAGGCGCGCTCAATGCGCTGAAATTGGGCGGCATTTTAGTCCGGGCGATGGCTGGCTATGGGCTGCCCGACGCGCTCCGGATAACCGTCGGTCGCGCCGAGGACAATCAATTGTTGGTGGCGAGCCTCCGGGCTTTTCTCGACGGCGTAACAAACAAAAAAGCGGCCCCCAATAAGGTAGGCCACAAAATAGTAGGACCGGCATCGTGAGCAAAGATTTTGATACCGTTGCGATTATCGGCCTCGGCCTGATCGGCTCGTCGATTGGTCACGCGATCCGAAAGCATGGCCTTGCAGACCGCATCACCGGCTGTGCGCGCAGCGAAGCCACGCGCGACCGCGCACTCGAGCTTGGTTTTATCGACGAGGCCTTTTCCGACGCCGCTGGCTCGGTGGCCGATGCCGATCTCATCATTCTCTGTTCGCCGGTTGGCACGTTCGGGGATATCGCCAAGGCGATTTCAGGGGCGATGAAACCCGGTGCGATCCTGTCCGATACCGGGTCGGTCAAACAG
>JAPYQV010000053.1 GCA_029937205.1 Alphaproteobacteria bacterium | reverse complement strand
CCCATGTGGTGCAGGAAGTCGCCGTACGAGGTCGAGAGCGCGGCGAGGCCGACCCAGACGCCGCCGGCGCGCGCCGCCCCGATCCAGGCCTCGAAAGCCGGCGCGCCGTTGGGGCTAAGAATGGCCACCGTATCCTCAACCTTTAAACCACCGGCGAGCAGCATGTTGGCGGTGCGGTGGCTTCGCGCACCCACGTCGCGGTAGCTGTATTCACCGCTGTCGTCGATCAGGCAGGTGCGCTCCGGATGGTAGCGCAGGCCCCGTTCAAAATAGTCGATCAGGCGCATGGATTGTCTCCGACAAATGCCGCTTCGGGGTTTGAATCATTTATTCAAGTGTTTGGCCAGCTGACTGAATACAGCTGCTTTTGACACGAACCGGATATTGGCGCCTCTGGTTGCATAGGTAATTTCAACCAGCTGAGGGTATTCTGCTTTCAGCTGGTGGACAATCAATATCGGGTTGGTCACGCCACTGCTTTGAAGGCGCTTCGCCTCAACTGGCCGAGCGCTTCCTTAACAAGCGTTTGGACTTTAGGATGATACTGTATTTTGTGGGTGCGATCATTTAGATCGTGAAGTAGATATGATAATTACAATTATCACGGGCAGAAATGGAGAAGGCCATGACTGAGCTCAATTTTCCACTTGTGATCACTCACCTTGACCAAGATAAGGCGGGTGATGTTTACGAAGGGTTTGCCTCTCAAGAAACAGATGCAGCTACGATTTCGGCAGGACAATACGGAATACACTACCTAAGCGCTAAAGGTTCAATTCCCGAAATATCTGAACATATTCATACTAATATAACTGAACAAATTTCCGTTATTCTCGACGGGTGGTGCGAATTGGAATATGAAGGAGTAGGCCTCGTCAGACTGGAGAGAGGCAGCACGGTAATTGCGCCACCGGACATCAGACATACATTCGTCAGGTGTTCAAACGATTTTGTTGTCATGGAAATGAGTTCACCGGCCGGCATCAATGTAGTGCCTGTTGAGTAATGGCTGGGTTCGATAAACACCGAGGTATGGGGTGTCAATCCGTGCGGCGGCTTGATCGGATGTGTGCGCTGTTCTCCGTATAGCTGGCGCATTGTGCTTCGATCAGTGAGCGCTGCTGAATGTATTCATCCCGTGAGAGCCCTCACACTCGGAACGCTTGCTAATGTGACCAAAACGCAGCACAGCCTCGAGATGCATTGTCGGCACTAAAATTGTCGCATGATTTCGACAATCCCCGGCCGGTGACGCGACACAGATGGCGATCGGTCAATCAGGTCAACCTGTGTTGTTCGGCTTGTGCGAAACTGCAGAAACGCAAATAACGCCGCCAGCGCCTGGGATTGACATAAAATTCAAACAAGTGTTTGGTCAACTCTTCGGTCGGGTATCAGCTTAAGTCGGGTATCAGCTTAATAAGAATATCAAGACGGGGAGATCGTGAGAAATGTTGTCGGTTCCCAAGCAGGAATTGAACGGTCAGTTCGCCATGTTACCGATGGACGATGTGCATTTCGGTGCGGGCAGTGTCACTAAACTGGCGGCGGCGCTGGAGCAATATGGCATCGCGCGCGCCGTCATCATCACCGGCAACAGCTTGGCGCAAGAGACCGATCTGGTGGACCGGGTGGCGGGTGCCACTGGCGGGTGTGTCGCCGGGGTGTTCAGCGCGACCAGCCAGCATGTGCCGCGCGATAGCGTGATCGCGGCGGCGGATTTCGTCCGCTCCAAGAATGCCGATGCGATTATCAGCTTCGGCGGCGGCACGCCCAACGATACCGCTAAGGCGGTGACCATCTGCATTGCCGAAAATATTACCGAGCCGGACGGGCTCGAAGCGATACGCATCAAGTTCGAATATCCCGACAAGCTCGAGATTCCCTCCCTCTCGGCCGACCCGCTACCGATGTTCGCCGTTCCCACCACACTCTCGGCCGGAGAATTCACCTTTTTTGTCGGCATCACCGACCGCAAGCGCCAAGTCAAAGACCTCTATCTCGACAAGCGCATCACCGCGAAGTGTGTCTTTATCGACCCCGAACTGACCCTCGCCACGCCGGAACGCCTGTGGCTCGGCACCGGCATGCGTTCAGTCGATCATTGTATCGAGGCCATGTGTTCCTCGACCCATCAGCCGTTTACCGATGCGTTGGCCTATCGCTCGCTCAACATGCTAGTGCGCTATTTGCGTGAAACTAAGGCGGATCCGGGCGATCTGACGGCGCGCGGGCAATGCATGGTGGCGGCGTGGATGTCGGTTTGCGGTTTGGCCAGCGTGACCTTGGGTCTCAGCCATGGTATCGGCCACCAATTGGGCGCGCGCTGCAATGTGCCGCACGGTGAAACCTCGGCGGTGATGCTACACAATGTTATGGCTTTCAATCGGCAAGAGACGTTGGCGCAACAGGCCTGGGTGGCCGAAGCGATGGGGGTGGATATCGGCGCCATGAGCGAGGCCGAGGCCGCCTCCGCGGCTGCGGACGAAGTTCTCAAGCTGGTGCGCGACGATCTGGGCCTGCCGTGGCGCCTGCGCGATGTCGGCGTGAGCGAGGCGGATTTCGACGGCATCGCCAGCGACGCGCTGGAAGATTTGATCGTCGCCTCCAACCCGCGCAAGGTCGAGTCCAAGGATCAGGTCATCGAGCTTCTCAAAACCGCGTGGTAAACGCGGCACGGCAATAAATCTCGGGAGAGCACCTATGAGTTATCGCATCGCCGTTGATACCGGCGGTACCTTTACCGATGTCGTCATCGCCGATGGCGACGGCCGGCTGACCATCGGCAAGGCGTTGACCACGCCGGAGCGCACCTATGACGGCTTTTTCGGCGCCCTGTCGAATGCAGCGGACAATATCGGCGTGCCGGTTGAGACCCTGTTGAGCGGCTCCGATATGCTGATATATGGCACCACCCGGGCGACCAATTCCATCGTCGAGAATAAAACCGCAAAGACCGCCTTGTTGGTGACCGAGGGCTTTCCCGATACTCTGACCTATCGCCAGGGCGGTAAACACGAGCCGCTCAATTTGGCGATGGAATTTCCGCCGCCCTATGTGCCGCGCCGCCTGACCTTCGAAATTCCGGAACGCATCAACGCCGAAGGCGGGATCGACTTGGCGTTCGACGAAGCGGCGGGGCGCGCCATCATCGTGGGCTTGGGGCCCATGAATATCGAGGCCGTGGCGGTGAGCCTGTTATGGTCGATCGTCAATCCCGATCATGAAGTGCGGCTCGGCGAATTGATCGCCGAGATCATGCCGGACATTCCCTACACGCTGTCGCATCAGCTCAATCCCATCATCCGGGAATATCCGCGCACCTCTTCAACCGCCATCGACGCCTCGCTCAAACCGCTGATGCAGAGCCATCTTTCGGAGTTTGAGCGCGATTTGCGGGCGGCCAATTATCAAGGCGAAATTCTGGTGAGCGCCTGTTCCGGCGGCGCCATGCATGTGAAGGATGTGGTCGAGAAGCCGATCTACACGGTGAAGTCGGGGCCGGCGATGGCGCCCCTGGCGGGAATCGCCTACGCCGAAGCCGAGGGCGAGGGCAATGACGTCATCATCGTCGATACCGGCGGCACGACGTTCGACGTCAGTTTGGTGCGCGCCGGACAGATCAAATTCACCCGCGAGACCTGGCTGCTCGGTGAATGGATCGGCCACAATCTCGGCCTTTCTTCGGTCGATGTCAGGAGCGTTGGCGCCGGCGGCGGCTCCATCGCCTGGATCGATTCGGGCGGTCTGTTGCGGGTCGGCCCAAAAAGCGCCGGCGCCGTTCCGGGCCCGGCCTGCTACGGCGCCGGCGGCTCCGAGGCAACCGTCACCGACGCCGCCGTGGTGCTCGGCTATATCGATCCGGACTATTTTTTCGGCGGGCGCATGGCGCTCGATGTGGCGGCGGCGCGCCACGCCGTTACGGCGATTGCCGAAGCCAGCGATATGAGCGTCGAACAGGCGGCCTTCGCCATTATCACCATCGCCGGCGAGCAGATGATCAAGGCGATCCAGGAAATTACGGTGCAGGACGGCGTCAACCCGGCCGAGAGCATCCTGGTGGCGGGCGGCGGCGCCGCCGGCCTCAATATTCTGCCCATCGCCAAGGCGCTGGGCTGCGCCAAGGTGCTGGTGCCGAGTACCGCCGGCGCCTTGAGCGCGTGCGGCGGGCAATATTCCAATATTGTTACCGAATACAGCGCCAGCCGATACGCCCATTCGGGCAATTTCGATTTTGCCGGCGTCGGCGCCGCCCTGGAGGGTATCAAAAGCCAGATCGCGGCCTTCAGCGACGAATTGCGCGGGCGCGGCATCGAAAAATTCGACAGCGAATTTTTTGTCGAGGCGCGCTACATCAATCAACCGTGGGAAATGGAATTTGCCATGCCGCTGGATAAAATCGAAAACGCCGCCGATGTCGATACCCTGGTGCAGGCTTTCCACGATGTGCATTTCCGCCGCTACGCCATCAAGGAAGAAGGTGGCGCGATCGAATGCGTCAATTGGAAGGGCCGCCTGACCGCGACGCTCGACAAGCCAAATTTACCGAAGGAAGCGGCGAGCGCCGAATCGCCGCCGCGGGCCAAGCGCATTTCCGAAACTTATTTCGGCGGCACCGAAGCCGTGGAGGCGCCGGTTTATGTCGGCGCCGATCTTAGCCCGGGCGCGCTTATCGAAGGCCCGGCGATCATCGAGGAACCGACCACCACGATTGTGGTCTATCCGGGCGCCACGGCGCGCGTCACGGAGTTGCGCAATTATCTGTTGGAATCGGAACCCGAGAACCGGGCGTAAGGGAGCTAAGCATGACGGATGCGAACAATAATCTCGGGTCGGGTCCCGTACCGGGCTCTGACAACCGCTTCGACCCGGTGCTGCTGGCGGTCATGGCCAACCGCATGGAATCGGTGTGTCGGGAGATGACCAACACCATGCTGCTGGCGGCGCGCTCGTCGGTGATCGGTATGGCGCGCGATTTCTCGTGCGCGGTGATCACTTCCGAGAATGATATTCTGGCGGTAGCGGAAGGCTTCCCGATCCATGTCTGGGGCATGAACATCCAAACCAAATCCATGGCCGATCTGCATCCGGATTTCAAGGAAGGCGATGCCTTCCTGCACAATGATCCCTATCTCGGCAACACGCACGCGGCGGATCACACCATCATCGTGCCGGTGTTTGTCGACGGCGAGTATTTTTTCTCGGTCGGCGTCAAGGCGCATCAGGCGGATATCGGCAATTCCATGCCGACCACATATATGGCGCCGGCGAGCGATGTCTATCACGAGGGCGCGCTGATATTTCCCTGCGTCCAGGTGCAGGAAGATTATCGTAACAATGACGATATCATTCGCATGTGCAAGCGGCGCATTCGCGTGCCGGAGCAATGGTATGGCGATTATCTCGCTGCCGTCGGCGCGGCCCGCATCGGCGAGCGCAGCCTGAAGAAATTTGTCGAAAAATATGGCGCCCAGACGGTGCGTGATTTCGTCCGTGAATGGCTCGACTATTCCGAGCGCCGCTGTATTGACGCCATACGCAAACTGCCTAAGGGCCAGCTCCAGGGTCAACAAACCCACGATCCGATGGCGCCCTGGGTGCCGGAGGGAATCCCAGTCGGTCTGACCATCGATATCGACCCCGAAGCTGGCATGGTAACTGTCGACCTGCGTGACAATATCGATTGCATCCCCGCCGGCCTCAATTTGACCGAGAGCACCTCGACCATGGCGGCGGCACAGGGCGTGCTGACCTGTCTCGGCGAGGATCTGCCGCCCAATTCAGGAAGTTTGCGGCGCATCAAGGTGCTGCTGCGCGAGAATTGCGTGGTCGGCATTCCTAAATTTCCGCATAGCTGCTCGGTGGCGACCACCAACCTCACCGATTTAATCGTCAACGTCACCCAGTCGGCGTTCGCCGAACTGGGTGACGGCCACGGCTACGCGCATGGCAATTATTGCAACTCGGCCGCCGCCGGCGTGGCCTCAGGCACCGATTGGCGGCGCGACGGCGAGCCCTATATCAATCAGATGTTCATGATGGGCGGCGGCGGTGGCGCCTCAGCAGATTGCGACGGCATGCATTATCTGTTCGTGCCGGTGGCTGCCGGCCTGCTTTATCGCGACTCTATCGAGATCAACGAACAGCGCTTTCCGATCAAGGTCGATTCGATGCAAATCACCACCGATTCGATGGGTCATGGCAGGCGCCGTGGCGGCCCGGCGACGCGCGTGGTAATGGGGCCGCGCAAAGATAAGATGAGCATTCTCCATGTTTGTAATGGCCTGGAAAGCGCACCGAAGGGCGTTCGTGGCGGCGGCGGTTCGAAATTTGGTGGCAACGTCAAGATCGCCAAGGACGGCACAGAGACCAAATATCCGGCTGTGATGGTATGTGAGATCGAAGCGGGCGAGAAGCTGCGCGCCGACGATCAGGGTGGTGGCGGCTACGGCAATCCGCTAGACCGCGAAGTTACGCGCGTGCTCAACGATGTCGCCGAGCGCTATGTCTCGAGGGAAATCGCGCGCGATGTGTATGGCGTGGTGGTCACCGGCGCAGTCGCCGATGACAGCCTGACGGTGGACGTGCCGGCAACCGACAAGCTCCGCGCCGAAATGCGCGCCTGAGAGCGGCGTTAGCCCTGAACGCAGGATAGGAGATATTTGGTGTAGGGATGGCGCGGCGCGGCGAACAGGTCCGCCGTCCGGTTGGCCTCGACGATGCGCCCGGCCTGCATCACCGCGACCCGGTCGCAATAATGCGCGGCGATGCCGAAATCTCCGGTAATGACGAGCTGCGCGGTGCCGGATTGGCGCGCCAGATCGCGCGTGAGGTCCAATACCTGACGCTGGATGGTGACGTCGAGCCCGGCGGTGGGCTCGTCGGCGATCAACAGACGCGGGCGGTACATCAGGGCCAGGGCCAGACAGACCCGCTGCGCCATGCCGCCGCTCAATTCATGCGGATAGGCGGCGAGGCGTAGCTCGGGGTCGGTGATGCCGACCATTTCCAGCAATTCGATGGCGCGCACCAGGGCGTCTTTCTTGCTGATTTTTTCGTGCGCATGCAGGGCGCTAGTCAACATGGCGCCAACCGTGGTGAGCGGATTGAGCTGCGATTTGGCATTGGGCAGGATGGCGGCGATTTCACGCGAGCGCAGTTTGCGCATCTCCCGCTTTTCCATGCCCGACAGATCGATCTCGCCATAGTGTACCGAACCGGAGGTCACTTCGAGAGGAAATGGCAGAAGCTGCAGGACGCTCCTGACCAGGACCGATTTGCCGGAGCCCGATTCACCGACGATCGCCATGCTTTCACCGGCGGCCAGGGAAAAGGATACTTCGCTGATCAATTCCTGCCCGCCCGGGCCGCCGACGGCGACGCTTAAATTGCTGACCGCGAGGACCGGCGCTGCGCTGGACTGTGCGCTTAACGCGGAAACGGGCGCCGGCGTGCCGTCGCCTTCGGAATCACCGCCGCCGCTGGCCAGGGCGGTGCTGCGGCGGCGGTCGAGATCCTTGCGTATGGCACGGGGCTCCATGGCCATATTCAAAATTTCGCCGAAAATGCCGAAGGAGAATACCGTGAGGCCAAGAGCCACGCCGGGAAACAGCGCCGGCCACCATTGATCTATAATAAGATATTTCGCTCCGGACGCGATCATCGCGCCGAGTTCGGCGGTCGGCGGCCGGACGCCGGCGCCGACAAAGCTCAGGCCCGCCGTCAGCAGGATGGCGAAGCCGACGGTGACCGAGACCTGAACCATCACCACCGGAAAGGCGTTGGGGAAGATGTGCCGGAAGCCGAGGCGCATCTCGGTATTTCCCACCGCGCGCGCCGCCTCCGAGAAGGGCCGTTGCACCAGGCTGAGCACCTCGGAGCGTACCAGGCGGATAAACACCGGCGTATTCACGAAGGCGATAGCGATGATGATATTGGTGACGCTGCCGCCAAACACCGCCACCAGAACCATGGCGAAGACGAAAACCGGGAAGGACTGCATGACTTCAAGCAGGCGCATGAAGATATCGGCGAAGGCCGTGGCGCCGGTTTTGCCGCGGGACTCATAAAGCGCCACCAGGACGCCCAGCGGCGCGCCGAGGACCACCGATATGAAGGTCGCCACCACGCCGATGACCACATCGGTGCGCGGCGAGGCGATCACGCGGGAAAAGATGTCCATGCCGTTTTGATCGGTGCCGAACCAATGTTTGCCGCTCGGCGGCAACAGCCGGGACAGCGGATCCGCCGTCTCGATGGGGAAGGGGGTGATATAGGGGCCGAATATGGTCAGGAAGATAATGCCGGAGAATAGGCCCAGAATGCCGAGCTGCCATTTCGGCAGGCCCTTGAGCGTGCGTTTTATGCGCAGCCACATGGCCGGCTATCCCGTTTGCCGATTGCGCATAGCTAGCCGCCCGCCTTGATGCGCGGGTCCATGGCGAACTGGACTAGATCGACGGCGAGATAAACCAGCATGGTGAAAATGGCGGCGAACGACACAAAGCCCTGGAGCGGAGCGTAATCCGCAGTAACGATTGCCTGTACCGCATATTGCCCGAGGCCGGTGAGATTAAAGACCGTCTCGACAAGCACGGCGCCGCCCAACAGGAACATCACCACGACGCCGGTAATCACGATGGTTGGGCCGGACGCCACCCGCGCGGCGCGCAAAAACACGGTGCGTGGCTTGATGCCAACGGCCTCGGCATAGGTGGTGTAGTCGGCCTGTAGCGCGCCCTCCATTTGGCTGCGCAGCATCTTGAAGATCGGCGCGCCATAGACGAAGGCGAGGGTGAAGACAGGCATGATCAAATGCCATGCGCCGGACCAAAAATTATCGAAATCGCCGGCGAGCAGCGAATCTATGAGCACAGAGCCGGTGATGAAGGGCGATTCGAAATCGAGAATCCCGAGGCGGCCTTCCGGTCCGGGCAGGATTCCGGCGTGAGTGAAGAAGATGAAGATCAGCACCAGTCCGAGGAGAAAATCCGGCAATGCGCCGGCCAGCATGCCGTAGCCGAAGGTGATGTTCTGAAAGAATCGGATGATGCGGTTCTTGGTCCGGGCGGCGGTGATAATGGCGAGCGGCACAAGCACCAGAAATACCAGAATCAGCGCCAGGACGATGATTTCGAGGGTGACCGGAATGCGCTGAATGAGATCGTCCATCACTTCGGTATTGTTGACCCAGGATTCGCCGAGATCGCCGGAGAAGGCATTTTCGAGCCAGGCGCCATATTGCTCGAATATCGGGCGGTCGAGCAGCCATCTGGCGCGTAGCGCCTCGACCGCCGATTCGGGCGCCAGCGGCCCGAGCGACATGCGCGCCGGATTGCCCGGCAACATCCGCACGAGGATGAAGGTGATGAACGAGATCAGGACGATCTGCGGAATCAGAAAGAGAAATCTGCGGCCGAGATAGACGGCAAAACGCATTCAGATCGCTCCTGTCGCCGCGCTGGTCAGGGGCGCCCAGCAGGCGTCCTCACCACGAGATGCTGTCGTTCTTGGGTAGAGTTAGAAAGAAGCGCGCCGCCCGGAACATCGCCTGTTCCAAGCGGCGCGGTGTTACTCAATCGGCAATCGACATCTCATAGACGTGATAATATTGCGTCGTATACCAGTGGAAGCCGCTGACTTTACGTGAAATTCCGGCGGCAAAATAATGCTCGCCGATCCAGCCCAGCGGCGCCAGGTCGTGGATATATTCCTGGATACCGGCATGCGCCGCGATGCGCGCTTTTTGATCCACCACGCCTTCGCCGTCCGCCAATGTCTGGTCAACTTTGGCATCGGAAAAATTGTGATAATTGACCAGCGCGCCGGTCGGCCAGACCAGCTTCAAGGCATAGTTGATGTCCGGCTGGATAGGCATATCCGTCCAGATCGCCAACGAGCCCTTCTTGCCCATCACATTATCGGAATGGGCGGCAACCGGCAGTTTCTTCAAGCTGAGATTGATACCGGCCTCCTTGAAGGAGCTTTGCAGCAGAATTGAAATGGATTCCTGCGTCGCATCGCCGGCATTAAAGGCGATCTCGGCATCAAAACCATTGGGGAAACCCGCTTCGGCGAGAAGCGCTTTCGCCTTGGCCGGGTTGTAGTCATATTTAAGCCAATCTTCGTAGCCCGGATAGGTGCTCGGCATGACGCCTTGCCAGAGGTTCATCATGCCGTGATAGATGTTGTTGACGATCGCCTCGCGGTCGATGAGATGGTTGATCGCGCGGCGCACCTTCACATTGTCGTAAGGCGGCAACTCGTTATTAATCATGACCCACATGGACTGATTGCCGCGCACGGCCAAGCCACGCGCTTTTTCGGAGTCGCCCAGCGCCACAATTTCGTCTGGCGTCAGGCCTTCGGCCAAGTGAACCTTGCCCTCTTGCAGGAGTGCCACCCGGTTGGCCGATTCGGGCACTACGAGATAGATGATTTTCTTGATTTCGGGAGCGCCGCGCCAATAGTCCTCGTTGGCGACCATGACCACGCGCTTGCCCGGTGACCATTCGGTCACGCGGTAAGCGCCGAATCCGCCGCCATTGGTCGAGACCCACTTATTGGCCCACGGATCCTCATCCGTGGCGTGACTCATGATCTCGGTCGAATCAAGCCACGGATTGTAGAAATTGGTGAGCGCCTTGCAGGCCAGCGGCATGCCCGCCGAAGAGGTAATCTCGACGGTATATTTATCGATCTTC
>JAPYQV010000583.1 GCA_029937205.1 Alphaproteobacteria bacterium | reverse complement strand
TCGATCCGGTGTTTTCCTCACCGAAGCCGATTCAGACACCCCATCCGCCCATCCTTCTCGGCGGCCAAACCGACCACACGTTGCGCCGCGTCGTCGAATTTTGCGACGGTTGGCTTCCCTTGGGGCCGATCGACATGGTCGACGGCATCGCCCGCCTCAGCCGTTTTGCCGATGCGGCGGGGCGCGATATGGCGGCGCTCAGCACAAATGTGTTTCAAATGGCGTCGCTTACCACGCTGGTGTCGAAGACGGATGAGTCCAATAAAACCGCGCTCCAGGGCTACGCCGAAGCCGGCGTCAACCGGGTGCTCTTGCAAATACCGACAGCGGATCGCGACACTTGCCTCAAAACCTTGGACAACTACATGCCGTTGATCGGCTAGCCAGGGCGTGTTCAGACGGCCGGTTATGATTCCGCCGGCGCCAGCGGCAGCGTGATCCTGATGGCGGAGCGCTCGTGCCGGCGCGGTAATATCTCGACCGATCCGCCGTGCGCGGCGGCGATCTGGCGCACCAGGGGCAGGCCCAACCCGTAGCCCGTCACATTTTGCTGGCCCGGCGCGCGGTAAAACGGTTGGAACACCTTTTCCCGGTCGGCTTCCGCGACGCCGTCGCCGCCGTCGCTGACCGTCAGCGTCACAATGCCCTGGGCATAGGCGATCTCAATTTCGACCGGCGGGGCGGCATGGGTGTGGGCATTTTCGAGCAAATTTCGAATGAGCCGGCGCAACAGAGTGGCATCGCCCGGGATATCCGGCGCCTCGCCAGAGAGCTGGCAATTTTCATAGCGCGCGCCTTCTTCCGCCGCGAGTGCGACAAGATCGAGGGTGCCGGATAAATCCACATGGGAGCCGGCGTCCAAGCGGCTCATCAGCAGAATTTCATCGATCAGCATATCGAGCTCGGCGATGTCCTGCTGCACCATGGCGCGGCGCGGCGCATCGCCGCCGTCCTTGAGCAATTCGACGCCGAGGCGGATGCGCGACAGCGGTGTGCGCAATTCGTGCGACGCATTGGCGAGCAACAGGCGGTGCGCGCCGACGAGCTGTTCGATTTTCTCCGCCGCCTCGTTGAAGCTTGCCGCCAGTCCGGCGACCTCGTCGCGCCCGGGGGCCGTGAGATCGCCGGCGCCGATGCGCTCGACGCCTTTTTGCAGGCGCTCCAGGCGGCGTGTCAGGCGGCGTACCAAGGGATAGGCGCCGAGCCCGACGCCGAGCGCCACAGAGCCGAGAAAGAGCGCCAGCTTGAGCACGAAATTGCCGCCGCCGCCGCGCGAACCGCGGTCGACGACCAGCCAGCGCGCATCGGGCAGGCTGAACGACCATCTCGTGCCGCGATGCTCATGCTGCCAACCGCCCTGCCCGGCGGACCCGGACGGCGGCGGGGTTGCCTCGCCGTAAGCGGCGACCAGGCGCCGGTCGCGATCAAACAGGCGGATATCGATGGCAAGTTCGCGGCCAAGGCGCTGGACGGCTGCGGCTTGCAGAGGTCGCGGTGCGTCGGCGGCGGGAAGCGATAAATAGGCCAGCCGGCCAACGGCATCGAAGACATCGCGGTTGAAATTGTCGCGCCCGAACAGGCCCCACAACAGGGCGGACGACGCCACCACGATCACCAGGCTGACGATGATGGTAAAATATATCTGCAGATAAAGGCGCCGCCTGAGCATCCGCAATCACCCGCCAACGCGCCGGTTTGCCATGCGGGACAATCCCCGGCCCGGGCAAATACGTAACCGGCGCCGCGCACCGTGAGCAGGCGGCGCGGATGCTTGGGATCGCTCTCGATCTCGGCCCGGATGCGCGAAATATGGATATCGATGGAACGGTCGAAGGCTTCCAGGGTTTCGCCTTTCGAGCGCTCCATCAGATAGTGCCGGCTGAGCACGCGCCCCGGCGCTTGGGCCATAATCTCGAGCAGCTTGAACTGGTGCGCCGTCAGCGTGCAGCGCCGGCCATCGATGCGCGCCCCCCTATTGCCGAGGTCGATGTCCAGGCCGCCGAAGCGCAGGATGTCGCTATCGGGCGCGCCCTTGCCACGGCGCAGGATGGCCC
>JAPYQV010000052.1 GCA_029937205.1 Alphaproteobacteria bacterium | reverse complement strand
GCTTTAGCACGCGGAAAGAGGGAAATAGCGGCGACCGCCGCCTGTGCGGCATTGGCCTTGCCTGCTATGTCGATCCCTGCGGCGGCAACCGCGATCAATATGCGAGCTTGCGATTTTCCGCCAGTGGCGCGGTGCAGTTAGCGATCGGCGCGCAATCGAGCGGCCAGGGCCATGAGACGGTGTTCGCCCAAATCGTCGCCCGCCGCCTCGGCCTCGAAATATCGGACGTGCGCGTCCTTCAGGGCGACAGCGACGTTGTGCCGAGCGGCCAGGGTTCGAGCGGCTCACGCTCCATTGTCATCGGCGGCAATGCGGTGGAACTCGCCACAACGCGCAGCATTGGGCGCGGTCGCGCCATTGCGGCGGGGCTGCTGGAAGCGGACGCGGCGGATATCACATTTGACGACGGCGCCTATGAAATTGCCGGAACCGACCGGCGCATCGCCTTTGCCGACGTTCTAAAGGCGTCGTTCGACGCTGCCAGTGTCCCCGCCGGCCAGGATTTGGGCCTGGATTCGCGCGCCCAGCCGATGATGCGCGACGTCACATTTCCCAATGGCTGCCATATCGCCGAGGTCGAGATCGAGCCGGATACCGGCCGCGTCCACCTCATCGCCTATACGGCGGTCGATGATTTCGGCCGGGTGATCAACCCGGTGCTGGTCGCCGGCCAAGTGCACGGCGCCACCGCGCAGGGCATCGGCCAGGCGCTCCTGGAACAGAGCGTTTTCGACGCGGCAAGCGGCCAGCTCCTGAGCGGCAGCTTCATGGATTACGCTTTGCCGCGCGCCGACGACCTCCCCGACTTCACCCTAAAGCGCCATGAAGTGCCGTGCGTTACGAATGAGCTTGGCGTAAAAGGCTGCGGCGAATCCGGCACCACCGTCTCCCCCGCCGCTGTCATCAATGCGGTGGTGGACGCGCTCAGCGATTATGGCGTAAGTCACCTCGACATGCCGGCCACACCGGAAAAAATTTGGCGGCTTATTCAGGCTGGCAAAGGGGCACAAAACTAATAATATTTGAGTGGACTAGCGAGCTTGGAGAAGGATCGGGGAATGGAACAAACGTGTAAGACATGTAAATTTTTTATGCCCATTGTGCAGGTGAAAAAGGGCCGGTGCCGGCGCTATCCACCGACCATCAATACCGCCTGGACCGGCGCAAACCCGCTTGGGTTTTATACCAATTACCCGGCTGTTTATAACGATCAATGGTGCGGCGAGTTTGTGGCAGCAATTGCAGAACAACCGGAGCCTTCATGAAACATCCGACGATACGCCCGCGCGACGCCGCCACGCTTGCGCTCATACGCCGTGATGGCAGACACGCCACTGTGCTGATGGGCCAGCGCGGCAGGAGCCAGGCGTTTATGCCGGAGCGCTATGTATTTCCCGGTGGCGGCGTGGAGCCCGGCGACCGCTATGTACGGCCGTCGGCGGAACTCAGCGCAAATGTGGCGACGCGCGTCGCGCGCAACTGCACCCCGGCCCGCGCGCGCTCGCTTGCCGCCGCTGCGATCCGCGAGACATTCGAGGAAACCGGCCTCTTGCTGGCCGCGCCAAGCGCACCGCCCACGGGCCAAGTGCGCGCCGAATGGCGCGGCTTACACGAGCGCGGGTTGGCGCCGGCGCTCGCTCGGCTTGATTATATTGACCGTGCCGTGACACCGCCCGGGCAGGTGCGCCGCTTCAACGCCCGCTTTTTCATGGCTTTCGCTGACGATCTCCACGGCGAAATCGTCGGCAATGGTGAATTGCACGATATCGGCTGGGTGCCGATCCCGGAAGCGCTGAAGATGCCGATCCCGCACATCACCGGCGTCGTCTTGGGCGAGATAAACCGTCTCCTAGGCGATCCGACGCCACGCGATCAGACAACAACCACGCCATTCCTGCGCCACATCGGCGACAATTACCTGGTGGAAATGGAGTAGCGGTTACGCTCGCGGAATGGTGCCAAATCCGAAAGGCGATATTTCGCCTTTCGGCAAGCGTGACCACGCGCCCGAGTTAATACGAGGCAGCCGCCAAAGGAGTCATGTGGAGCGGACGCGACCGCCCGGCGTTTGAGGGACCAGACAAAAGACAGCGCGCGGACGCGACCGACCGGCGATTGAGGACCGATACAACAGGACTTTCTTCAAGTCCCGTTGGTATTAAGCCGCCTTCTGCCGCGCCGCGATACCTGCCTCGACGATCGGTAGCACCTGCTTGACGAACAGTTCTTGGGTCTGGATCGCCTTGTGCGCCGGGATACCGCCATAGTGGGCGACCAGGATAAACTCCTCAAACGGCACTTTGTCGTAAAGCGTGAGCAGTTGATTGGCGACCTTCTCCGGCGTGCCGATATAGACGATGCCGAGATCGACGATATCCTGGTAGGAAACATCGCCGAGACGGAGGAAATCGTCACCGGCATAGAAATCGAAACCGCCGGCCCGCATACGCGCCTTGACCTCTTCTGTGCGGTTCATCTCCTTCAACGGTGAGACGTTATATTCGATGAACTTCATGGCATATTCTTCAGCGTCGCGCTCGGCGCGCTGCTGATCTTCATCGAGATAAAGCGCCTTCAGGAACGAAACGTGGGGCGTGTTACCGGCACCCGCGCAGGCCTCGAGATAGATGCGGTGCGGCTCGATGAAGATATCGTCCGGCGTCGGCGCGCCGAGCACCACATTCCAGCCGCGCTCGCCGGCCTGGGTGAAGGTCTTCGAGCTGGTGCCGACCTGATAGATCGGCGGATGGGGCTTTTGGATCGGCTTGGGCACAATCGAGAGATTATCGCAGGTGTAATATTTGCCGTCGTAGGAGAAGCGCTCCTCGGTCCAACCCTTGATGAGGATATCGATGCATTCGTGAAAGCGCCCAAGGCTCTCCTCATAGGCCACATTGGCGGGCTCCTGCAGCCAGCCATGGCCGCGCCCGATGCCCACTTCGATGCGTCCGCCGGTGAGAATATCGGCCTCGGCAATCTGGCCACACAGCACCATGGGATTGTGCAGCGGCAGGGTGTGGCAGAGCGTGCGGAAGCGAAGATTACGTGTCCGCTCGGCGAGCTTGGTATAGAGCGGCAGCGGTGCGCAATTGATGGCGAATTTCTCGAAAAATGGATGCTCCAGTGTGGTGAAGACGCCAAAGCCGCGTTGATCGGAATGCTCGGCGCAGCGGATCACGTCATTGATCAGTTCGGCGTGATCCCGTCCCGGCGGGCATTGAAATTCGACATAGGTTCCCAGGCGTAATTTTGTCATGTTGCTTTCCCTGCTTGGCTGATTGCGGCGCAGTGTAGCGGCAACGCCGCTGCTCTTTCCAGCCCAAATTACAAAGCAGCGGTCACGCTTTTGTCAGCCTGCCTTCGCCGCACGCCGCGCCGTCTCAATCTCGCTTGCAGGCATCCCCGCCTCCTCCGCCGCATCCAGTAGGCTCTGCCAGGTCGAGCTTGGCAGCGGCACGCCTTCGGCCAATCTCTGAGCGCGGTTGCGCTGTTCCATATCCCCGGGGCAAAGCACTTCGCCGCCCTCTTCCGCCGGGCGCGCCGAGCGGAAAAACGCCACATAGTCGCGCAACTCGGCAGCGAAGCCGTCCGCCGTATTGAGAAACGTCGGCGCTACGTAAATCGACAACATGCCGTTCGCCAATTTGTCGACGCCCGGCTTAGAGCAGCCCGAACCGGTCAGGGCACCGGCCAGTATTTCGCACATAAACGACAGGCCAGAGCCCTTATGCTCGCCCATGGCGCGGATCGCGCCGGTACCGGTGCGCACATCGAGCGGTTGGCTGCTGTCGCTGACACCGTAAATCAACACCGGATCGGTGGAGAGCGTGCCGTCGCCATCGATGAGCGCGCCGTCCGGCAAGGGTTTGCCGCCGCCGAGCGCGTTCAATACCTTGCCCTCGGCAACAATCGAAGTCGCGAAATCGAGCACCAAGGGCTCGCCCGTCGGGTCCGGAATGCCGATGCAGACCGGATTGGTCGACATGCGCCGCTCGGCGCCGCCAAACGGCGCCACCAGTAAGCCAAGGCCGGACGTGTTGACGAAATGCAGGGAGATCAAGCCCTCCGCTGCCGCCATCTCGGCCCAATCGCCGATCCGTCCGAGATGGCCGGAATTGCGCAGGCCGATCAGCGCCAGGCCGTTCTTCGCCGCTTTCTCCATGCCGAGGCGCACCGCCTGGGGGCCGACCGTCTGGCCGAAACCGAAATTGCCATCGACCACGGCCAGCACATCATTGTCGGTGACGATGGTGATGGTCTGATCGCGCGCGATTTTTCCTTCCCGCAGCCAATGGAGATAGCGCGGCACGCGCAAAACGCCGTGGCTCTCATGGCCGGAGAGGTTTGATTTTGTCAGATAATCACCCACGCCGCCGGCTTCTTCTGCCGAGCAGCCGGCGGCGACGAACGTATCCGTGACCAGACGGCGCAAAATATCGGCCGGAACGGTGATGCCTTTGTCTTGAGAGATCGCCATGGCGGATCAGGCCTTGCCGCGTTCGCGCGCCAGCATTTCCAACAGCGAAATCAACAATTGATCGCGCTCCCGGGTCAAATCTTCGAGCGAGCGCCCCGCCGCCTCGGCCTCAACACCGGCGATCAATTTATCCGCCGCCGCTTCAGAAATTCTCGGTTCCTTGCCGAGATCGGCCCACCAGGATTCGAGCGCCGGGCCGAAATGCTCGATAGCGTGGCGGACGCCACCGTCGCCGCCGGCCAAATGGAGAATGAGGTTCGGCCCCATCAGTGCCCAACGCAAACCGGGACCGTAGGAAACAGCGATGTCGACATCCTCGACGCTGGCCACACCTGTATCGACCAGATGCACCGCCTCGCGCCACATCGCCGCCTGCAGACGGTTGGCAA
Organism: Alphaproteobacteria bacterium; assembly: GCA_029937205.1. GTDB lineage: Bacteria > Pseudomonadota > Alphaproteobacteria > UBA828 > UBA828 > PTKB01. The sequence goes on along the minus strand of JAPYQV010000052.1, from coordinate 5,895 downwards.
GGTGGCCGGGCACTTCGCGGTTGATGCGGATCGCCTTCTTGCCGCAGCCATTATAAAATTCGAGCGCCCAATCGACTGCGGCCGCGGCGGTTTCCTTCCCGCCCACCACTTCGACCAGGGGCACGAGATGGGGCGGGTTGAAGGGATGGCCGATGATGTAGCGTTCGGCGCCCTTACGCCCGGCCTGAAGTTCGCTGATCAACAGGCCGGAAGAGCTCGACGCCATCACCACGTCGTCGGGCAGTGCGTCGTCGAGGCGGCTGTAAAGCTCGATCTTGATCTCGGTATTTTCCGGTCCGCTTTCCTGCACGAACTGGCAGGTGCGGACCGCTTGCGCCGGATCGTCGAAAAACGCCATGCGGCTTTCATCGATGGCTTCGGGCGCGCCCAGCCGGCGCAGCGCCGGCCAAGCCGAAGCGATAAACGCGCGGACGCGCGCTTGAAATCCGGGCGCCGGGTCCCAAATATTGACGGCCATACCATGGCTAAGAAAATGCGCCGCCCAGGACGCGCCGATCGTACCGGCACCGAGAATGGCGACGCGCTCGACCGCCTCCGGTTTGACCAAATTCATAACTATCTCTCGCGTGAATGTTGAGAAATCAGGATACCAGCGCAGCCGCGCTTTCGCCGGCAACGCGCCCCAGCATGACCGCCGTCAACAGGCCATTGCCGGAGGAGTAACCCCATACCTCGGGACCGGAGACACCGCAAGCAGCGCCGCCGCCGGCAAAGAGATTGGGCAGCCGGCCGCCACCCTGGCGCAGCACCCGGGCGGAGGTGTCGATGGCGAGCCCGCCCTGGGTATGAAACAAAGCGGCGCCGACCTTGACCGCATAATAGGGCGGCGCCAGCGCCGGTATGCCGGAAAAATCCCGTCCAAACGGGTCCCTTGCCGTGCTTCGCACTTCGCTCAAGGTGGCGCTGAGGGCTGCCTCGGGCAAGCCAAGAGCGACGGCAAGCGCTGCCTCGCGTTCGGCCTGCTTAACAGCGCCGGCCGCTTCCGCCTGGCGATAATCCTCGAAATCCAGAGCCAGCGTATGGATTCGACCGTCATAGATATTCCACACCTCGCCGCCGGGCTGGCGCAGCACATCGACGGCATGCTCCGAATAGCCCCGGCTTTCATCGGCGAAGCGTTCGCCTTCCGAATTCACTTGAATGCCACCTTCGCGCATCACCGCCCAGGTAATGAGAATGCCGTGCGGCACCGCCACCGAGGCGTGGCCCTGATAGGCGCCGAGATGCCTGATCTCGACACCAAGCGCTTCGCCCCAGCGGATGGCATGACCGCGATTGCCGGCATGGCCGAAATAGTCCGCCGATGATATTTCCGGAATGTGGCGGCGCACCATCTCCGCATTGCCGCCGAAGCCGTTGCAGGCCAGCACTAACGCCTGGCAACCGACGCGCTCCGCGCTACCATCCGGACGGGTGTAGCCGACGCCCGAGATGCGGCCATCGCCGTCGGCGAACAGCTCGACCACCTCGGCGCCGCACAAGATATCGACCTCCGCCGCCTCGGCTGCCGCCAACAGGCGCGCCATCAGGGCGGCACCGGTGCGCTCCGGCATGGCGTGCATGCGCGCCCGCCGCTGGCCGGTATAGAGAAACCCTTCGACCAGGACGAACGGGATGGCATGGCGCTCGGCGAGCCATTCCAGGGTCGGCCCTGACATTTGGCAGCACAGGTCGACAATAGCGGGATCGGCCAGCTGCTTGGCTTTGGCTTGAATATCGCCGGCCATCAGCGCCACATCGTCTTGTACGTCACGCGCCCGCTGCCAGCGCGTGTTGCAGGCCGGAATAAAGCCGGAGGAAAGCGTGGTAGAGCCTGCCGGGGCCGCGTCCTGCTCCAAGATGAGCGCGGCGATCCCGGCATCGCGCAGTGTCAGCGCTGCCGTCAGGCCACACGCGCCACCACCGATGATCGCCACCGGAACTTCGGTCTCGAACGCTTCACCGTGGGCGGGGCTCACACACATTGTTATCGACCTTCACCAACCCTATGCTGCACCGCAAAACCGCATCATAGGAGAATTACCTTGCGATTCGAGGGAACCAAATCTTACGTCACGACGGAAGAATTAAATGCCGGCGTCAATGCCGCCATAACATTGCAGCGGCCGCTCCTGGTCAAGGGCGAGCCCGGCACCGGCAAAACGGTTCTGGCCGCCGAGATCGCCGAGGCGCTCGGGACGCCGCTGATTGAATGGCATGTGAAATCCACCACCAAGGCGCAGCACGGCCTCTACGAATATGATGCGGTGGCGCGTCTTCGCGACGGCCAGCTTGGCGACGAACGGGTAAAAAATATCGCCAACTACATTGTGCCGGGGAAATTGTGGGAGGCGTTTGTTTCGGAAAAACGCCCGGTTCTGCTGATCGACGAGATCGACAAGGCGGATATCGAATTTCCCAACGATCTGCTGCTCGAAATCGACCGCATGGAATTTTACGTCTACGAGACCAAAGAAACCGTCAAAGCGGTCCACCGGCCGATTATCCTGATTACCTCCAATAATGAAAAAGAGCTACCGGACGCCTTTCTCCGGCGCTGCTTTTTCCATTACATCCGCTTTCCCGAGCGCGACACCATGGAGCGCATCATCGATGTGCATTACCCCGATATCAAGAAACGCCTGGTGAGTGCGGCGTTGGGTCTGTTTTACGATATCCGCGAGGCGCCGGGGATCAAGAAGAAGCCGTCGACGTCCGAATTGCTCGACTGGCTGAAGCTGCTCATGGCCGAAGACATAACGCCGGAGGATTTACGCGCCACGACATCCTCGCAACTGATTCCGCCGCTCTATGGCGCGCTGTTAAAATCGGAGCAGGATGTGCAGCTGTTTGAGCGCCTCGCCTTCCTCAACCGGCGCGAACAACGCTGAGGCAACCGCCTTGTTCCAGAATCTCTTCCGCGAATTGAAACGGGTGCAGGTACCGGTGTCGCTGCCGGAATATCTCGACCTGATGGCGGCAATGGATAAGGGCCTGGCCAATTACAGCGTCAACGAATTCTACTTTTTATCGCGCACGCTGTTGATCAAGGACGAGCGCTACCTGGACCGCTTCGATCAGGTGTTCGGCCATGTCTTCAAGGGGCTGGAGCGCATCGCGGTGGATGATGAAGAAGTGGAGATTCCGGAGGAATGGCTGAAGCGCCTGGCCGAGCTCAATTTGAGCGAAGAGGAAATGGCCAAGATCGAGGCGCTCGGCGGCTGGGAAAAACTCATGGAGACGCTGCGCGAGCGCATGGACGAACAGGAAAAGCGCCACCAGGGCGGCAGCAAATGGATCGGCACCGCCGGCACCTCGCCGTTCGGCGCCTTCGGTTACAATCCGGAAGGGGTGCGTATCGGCCAGCACGAAAGCCGCCATGGCCGCGCGGTCAAGGTTTGGGACAAGCGCGAATTCCGCGACCTCGACGGCGACGTGGAGCTCGGCACGCGCGGCATGAAGATTGCGCTGCGACGTCTGCGCCGTTTCGCCCGCGAGGGCGCGCTCGATGAGCTTGATATAGACGATACCATCCAATCGACAGCGAAGAATGGCGGCTGGCTCGATCTCCGCATGGTGGCCGAGCGCCATAACGCGGCCAAAGTGTTGCTGCTGCTTGATGTCGGCGGCTCGATGGACGCCCATGTGAAGCGCTGCGAGCAGCTTTTCTCAGCCGCCCAGAGCGAATTCAAACATCTCGAATATTTTTATTTTCACAATTGTCTTTATGAGAATGTCTGGCGCAACAACCGGCGCCGGCGCACCGAGCAGATACCGACCTGGGAGCTCATCAACAGCCACAATTCCGAGTATAAGGTGGTGTTCATCGGCGACGCCCATATGAGCCCCTATGAGATCGTCTATCCCGGCGCCGGGGTGGAGCATTACAACGAGGAGACCGGCGAGATTTGGTTCCGCCGCCTGCTGAATGCCTTCCCCAAAGCCGTCTGGCTCAACCCGCTGCGCCAGCGCGCTTGGCCGAGCAGTCAGTCGATCGGCATGATCCAGGAATTGCTCGACAACCGCATGTATCCCCTCACCCTCGACGGCCTCGACACCGCCATGCGCGAACTCAGCAAATAATTAATAAACCTGTCCCCATAATTAATAGAGGCACCTCCCAGGAATGCCCTTTGCATTCCGGCAAGCGCGACTGCGCGCCCGAGTTAATACGAGGGAGCCAAGCGCGCGGATGCGCGCGCCCGGCGTTTGAGGGTCCCCAAAACTATTTAGCCGCCTCGGCCACCGCGAGGATGCGGTACATGGAGCGCAGCACCGGCTTTTCGATCAACTTGTTGTCGATCAGGACGAGGCCTGAATCGCCCTCCTCGAAGGCCTGGATGACGCGCCGCGCGTAATCGATTTGTGCCTCGGTCGGGCTGAACGCCTCGTTCAGGGTGGCGATTTGCTTGGGGTGGATGGCGCCCTTGCCGGTAAACCCCAGCGCGGCTGAGCGCTCGGCCTCTTCTTTCAGGCCGGCCATGTCCTCGAGATCGAGGAACGGCACGTCGATCAAATCCACACCGGCACCGGCCGCCGCATGTACCAGTTGCGAGCGCGCCCGGAACAGAGGCTCCCAGACCGGCTCGACGCGGAGTTCCGCCGCCATATCCACCGCGCCAAAGAGCAGCGAATCGATGCGCGCGCTGGATTTGGCGATGTCGTAGCAACGGTCGAGCCCGTCATTGGTCTCGATGATGACGTGAAAGCGGATATGCTGGCAGCTGTCGATCAGGAGCTCGTCGAGCAGTTCGATTTCCTCGGCCGATTTGACCTTGGGCAGCATGATCGCGGCGGGCGGCGTGTCGGCGGCGATGATGGCGCTCAGATCCTTGAGGCCGTCGGCGCTGCGAATCGTGTTGATGCGCACCATGCATTCGATGCCGCCGGTCTCCGGCAAATCCGCGAACAGCGCCAGGGTTTTATCCCGCGCCTCATCCTTATGCTGCGGCGCGATGGCGTCTTCGAGATCGACGGTGACGATATCGGCACCGGTGCGAAGCGCCTTGGGGAACATGTCGGGCTGGTTGCCCGGTGTGAAGATCAGACTGCGGCGCGGCTGAACGGCAGCGGCATCGCTCACAGTTTCAGCACCTTGCCCGGATTCATCAGGTTCTGCGGGTCCATGCTGCGCTTTATCAGGCGCATCACATCGAGCGAATCGCCGTGCTCGGCTTCCATATATTCCATCTTGCCAATGCCGACGCCATGCTCGCCGGTGCAGGTGCCGCCCATGGCAAGCGTGCGGGCGATCATATTGTCGTTCACCGACTTGGCGCGGGCGAGCTCGTCCGCATCGTCCGGCGTGAGCAGGAATCCGACATGAAAGTTTCCGTCGCCAGCATGGCTGACAATCGGCGCCAATAAGTTGTTCTCGTCGATTTCCCGCTTGGTCTCCAACAGGCACTCCGCCAAGCGCGAGATCGGCACGCAAACATCTGTCGCCCACACCATGCAGCCCGGCTTCATGGCGAAGCAGGCATAGAGCACGTCATGGCGCGCCTGCCACAGCGCGTTGCGCTCCTCGGTGGTTTTGGTCCATTGGAAATCTGAGCCGCCGAAATCGGCGGCGATCTCACCGACCATCTTGGCCTGTTCCTCAACGCCGCGCTCGGTGCCGTGAAACTCGAACAGGATGGTGTTGTCGGGCGCGTAATCGAGCTTGGAATATTTAATGCAGGCCGCCATCTGCACATCGTCGAGCAATTCCATGCGCGCCACCGGAATGCCCGATTGTATGGTTAAGATGACGGTGTTGACCGCGCCTTCAAGCGTAGAGAAGGAACATTTTGCGGCGGAAATCGCCTCCGGAATGCCATACAGCCGAAGCGTCACTTCGGTAATGACGCCAAGCGTCCCTTCCGAGCCGACGAACAGGCGGGTGAGATCGTAGCC
>JAPYQV010000051.1 GCA_029937205.1 Alphaproteobacteria bacterium | reverse complement strand
AGCTGTGATAGGCGACCGGCACCGGGATCGGCACGTTGACGCCGACCATGCCGATTTGCACTTTCGAGGCGAAATCCCGTGCGGCGTCGCCGTCGCGGGTGAAGATCGCAACGCCGTTGCCGAACTCGTGGTCATTGACCATTTTTATCGCCGTGTCGTAATCGGGCGCGCGGACAACCGAGAGCACGGGGCCGAAAATCTCTTCCTTGTAGATTTTCATCTCCGGCGTGACCCGGTCAAACAGACATGGCCCGACATAATAGCCGTTCTCATAGCCCTGCAGCTTGAGATCGCGGCCATCGATCACCAGCTCGGCGCCTTCCGAGACGCCGTGATCGATATAGCCGCGTACCTTGTCGAGATGGACCTTGCTCACCAACGGGCCCATCTCCGAATCCTTATCGGTGCCGGGGCCGACCTTGATCTGCTCGATCTTGGGACGCAGCGCTTCAATCAGCGCATCGCCCGCTTTATCTCCCACCGCGACCGCGACGGACACTGCCATGCAGCGCTCGCCGGCGGAGCCATAAGCGGCGCTCACCAGGGCATCCGAGGTCATGTCGAGATCGGCGTCGGGCATGACCACGGCATGGTTCTTGGCGCCGCCGAGCGCCTGCACGCGCTTACCGTTGGCGCAGCCGGTGGCGTATATATATTCGGCAATCGGCGTCGAGCCGACAAAACTCACCGCCGCCACATCGGGATGCTCCAGGATGGCGTCGACCGCCACCTTGTCGCCGTGGATGACGCTAAAGACGCCGTCCGGGCAGCCCGCTTCTTTCAGCAGCTCCGCCATAAAGTTGGCGGCCGAGGGATCTTTCTCGGAGGGCTTCAGGATGAACGTGTTGCCGCAGGCAAGCGAAATCGGAAACATCCACATCGGCACCATGGCGGGAAAATTGAACGGCGTGATGCCGGCGACCACGCCCAAGGGCTGACGCATGGAATAGCTGTCCACACCGGTACCGACAGCTTCGCTGAACTCGCCCTTGACCAGATGCGGAATACCGCAGGCGAATTCGAGCACTTCGAGGCCGCGTGTAATAGAGCCCGCCGCGTCGCTCAACACCTTGCCATGCTCGCGCGTCACAATCGCGGCGAATTTGTCCATGTTCGCTTCGATCAGTTCCTTGAACTTGAAGATCACGCGGGCGCGGCGGATCGGCGGCGCCGCGGACCAATCGACAAAGGCCGCACGGGCCGAGGCGACCGCCTCGCCGACTTCATCCGCACTGGCGAGCGGCACTTCGGCGATCTTCTCGCCAATGGCGGGGTTAAACACATCGCCCCTGCGCCCGCTTTGTCCGGCAACCGCCCGGCCGTTGATCCAATGGCTCAATGTCTCGGTCATCTAACTTCTCCTGAATATCTCTCGCTGTTACGCGCCACAGACGTTTCGACGCTACGCGGCGAGCGCATTATGCGGATCGACGAAGCGATGTCCAAGGTCGCGCGCCACGGCTTCATAGGTCACATCGCCGCGGTGCACATTGAGGCCGTTGGCGAGGTGGGCATCGTCGAGCAGCGCCTGGCGATAGCCCTTGTTGGCGAGCGAGATGACGAACGGCAGGGTGGCATTGGACAGCGCCATGGTGGATGTCCGCGCCACCGCGCCCGGCATGTTGGCAACGCAATAATGCAATATGTTATCGACCTTGTAGGTCGGGTCGGCATGGGTGGTTGGCTTGCTGGTCTCGAAACAGCCGCCCTGGTCGATGGCGACATCAACCACCACGGCATTGCGCCGCATGTTGGACAGCATGTCGCGGCGCACCAACTTGGGCGCCGCCGCACCCGCCACCAGCACAGCGCCGATCACCAGATCGGCATTGTAGACCGACTGCTCGAGCGCTTCGGTGGTGGAATAGATCGTGTGCGCACTGGCCCCGAACAATTCCTCAAGCTGGCGCAGGCGCGGAATCGAGCGGTCGAATATCGAGACCTGCGCGCCCATGCCGACGGCCATGCGTGCCGCGTGGCTACCGACCACGCCGCCGCCGATGATCACCACGTTGGCCGGCTCCACACCGGGCACGCCGCCGAGCAGCACACCACGACCACCTTGTTCCTTCTCCAGGCAATGGGCACCGGCCTGGATCGACATGCGCCCGGCAACCTCGCTCATGGGTGCCAATAAAGGCAGGCCGCCTTGCGCATCGGTCACGGTTTCATAGGCAATGGCGATGCAGCCCGATTTCACCAAGGCGTTGGTCTGGTCGGGATCGGGCGCGAGATGGAGATAGGTGAACAGCACCTGGCCCTCGCGCAGCATGGCGCATTCGTGCGCCTGCGGTTCCTTGACCTTGACCACCATCTCGGCGCGCTCGAAAATCTCCTCCGGCGTGTCCACCATCTCGGCGCCGGCGCGCTGGTAATCTTCATCGTTCATGCCGATTTCCTCGGCCGCGTCTTTCTGCACGATTACCTGATGGCCGTTATCGACCAACTCGCGCACCCCTGCCGGCGGCACGCCGACGCGGTATTCGTGAACTTTAATTTCCTTGGGAATTCCGACGAGCATGGCATTTGCTCCTGCAAATGAACGGCCTCGGCCGTGTGAATAAAAAAGCGGGCGTCAGGCGGCTTCCTTGAGGACGTCGCCGATGGTTTCGAAGATTTGATCGATCTGGCTTTTCTCGACAATGAGTGGTGGTGACAGGGCGATGATATCACCCGTGGTGCGGATCAGCACGCCGCGTTCGAAACATTTGAGGAAGGCATCGAAAGCGCGCACCGTTGGCTTGCCCGGCATCGGCTCGAGCTCGATCGCGCCGACCAGGCCCATGGCCCGGATATCGATGACATGGGCATGATCCTGCAGTGAGAAGGCGGCATCGATCCAATAGGATTCGAGCTCTGCGGCGCGCCCAAACAGGCCCTCATTGAGATAGATATCGAGCGCCGCCTGGCCCGCCGCGCAGGCCACCGGATGGCCCGAATAGGTGTAGCCGTGAAAGAGCTCAATGGCACTGCCAGAACCGCTCATGAAGGCATCATAGATGTGCTTGCGCACCACCACCGCGCCCATCGGGATGGCGGCATTGGTGAGGCCCTTGGCGAGCGTCATGATATCGGGCACGACGCCGAAGCGCTCGGCGGCGAAGCTGTCGCCGAGACGGCCGAAGCCGGTGATGACTTCATCGAAGATCAGCAAGATGCCGTGCGTGTCACAGATTTCGCGCAGGCGCTTGAGATAGCCCTTGGGCGGCAGGATCACGCCAGCCGAGCCGGCCATCGGCTCGACGATCACGGCGGCGATTGTGCTGGCATCGTGCAAGGCAACGATGCGCTCGAGATCCTCGGCCAAATGACCGCCCCACTCGGGCTGGCCCTTGGTGAAGGCGGTCTCTTTGATGTTGTAAGTGTGCGGCAGATGATCGACGCCCGGGAAGGCGGAGCCGAAATGTTTTCGGTTGTTGGCAAGGCCGCCGACGGCGATGCCGCCGAAGCCGACGCCGTGATAGCCCTTCTCGCGGCCGATCAGGCGGGTACGCGAGGCATTGCCCGAAATATTATGATAGGCGAGGGCGATCTTGAGCGCCGTATCGGCGGATTCAGAGCCGGAATTGGTGAAGAACACATGGTCGAGATCGCCCGGCGCCAAGGCGGCGAGGCGGGCGGCAAACTCAAACGAGGCCGGGTGGCCCATCTGGAAGCCGGGAGCATACTCAAGGCGCCCGACCTGAGCGCTCACCGCCTCGGTGATTTCTTTGCGCGCATGGCCGCAATTGACGCACCACAGACCAGACGTTGCGTCGAGTATCTGGCGGTTGTCGCTGGTGGTGTAATGCATGCCCTCAGCGGCGACCAACATGCGTGGCGCGCTCTTGAACTGCTTGTTGGCGGTAAACGGCATCCACAACGGCTCAAGGTCGTTCGGCATGCTGTCATAATGCTCGGATTGTGTGCTCTCGGGCATGGTCGGCCTCCATTGGCGCAATAACAATTTTGGTAATTTCTAATTCCTTCCGGAACACTACCACCATACAATAAAATAGACAATATGCGTGATCACACGTCGTAACCTATTGATATTCTGGGGTTTGGTGATTATTATGTTTAATATATTAAACAATTAAACGTTTTAGCGGGTGCGCAATGTCAGTGGAAACGGATATCAATATCGGCTCGCGTTTGAGTTCGGTGCGCAAAATGCACCATTTGTCGCAGCGCGAACTGGCCAAGCGCGCTGGCGTCACCAACGGCACCATATCGCTGATCGAACAAAACCGCGTGAGCCCTTCGGTCGGCAGCCTGAGGAAGGTGCTGCAGGGTATCCCCATGTCGCTCTCGGATTTCTTCAGCCTCGAGGCGGCGCCGCGCCAGGAGGTCTTTTTCGCCGCCGGTGAATTGCTCGAAATCGGCGATGCGACGATCTCCTATCGCCAGGTCGGGCGTGATCTCGACGACCAGGCGCTGCAAATGCTGCACGAGCGCTACGCCCCGGGCAGCGATACCGGGCGCACCATGCTGCGCCATGATTCGGAAGAGGGTGGTGTCGTCATTCGCGGCGAGCTCGAAGTGACGGTCGGCGACCAGCGCCGCCTGCTCGGCCCCGGCGACGCCTATTATTTCGATTCCCGCCTGCCGCACCGTTTCCGCAATCTCGGCCCGGAAGAATGCGAAATCGTCTCCGCCTGCACCCCGCCGAGTTTTTAGCGCGGTAGCGGTACATGCATAAACTGGCCTTGAATATTTCAACATGACGTCATATATGACGTCATGTACGTTTTAGATACAAATATTCTCGTCGCCGCTTTTCGCTCAAGAAGTGGTGCAAGTTTCTTATTGCTGGAGGCTTTGAGTAGAGGCGAGTTCGAGGCGGCCGCGAGCGCTTCGCTGTTGCTTGAATATCGGGACGTTCTTGGCCGGGATAGTCAGCTAAAACGGTTTTGGACATCGGCGGAAGAAGTGGATGCCGTGTTTGCTGTGCTTGCTGCAAGAATGAAACCGGTAACTGTGCACTTTCGCTGGCGACCGCAGCTGCCGGACCCGGACGATGAGATGGTTCTGGAATGCGCGATCAATGCGCGGGCCAAAGCCATAATAACATTTAATACTGCCGACTTCGCTGCCGCCTCCCGCTTCGGTATCGACGTAGAGCGGCCCCGAAATTTGGTGCACAAATTAGGCCTGATATAACGGAGAGCAAAATGAGCGCTTATTCCCTTCGAATACCGGCCTCGCTAATGCGAGACGCAAAGGATTTGGCCAAGCGAAGCGACGTTTCGCTCAATCAGTTTTTTCTCACTGCCATTGCCGAGCGCGTCGGCGCCGAGCAGACGCAGGAATTGTTCGCTGATCTGGCCTCGCGCGCCGATTTCGACGCATTTCAAGATATCCTGAAGCGGGTCCCCGACACACCGCCCCTGCCCGGCGATGAATTGGCGGCGCCGGACCAGGTGCCTGAATAATTCCGGCGGGCTTGCGCTTGCGCCTCAGTTGGGCGCTGGCGGAATGATCCGCATGTCGCGCATTTTCTTGAAATAGCGCGCGAACATTTCTTCCGTGTAGATGATCTCGCTGTAACCGTGGCGGATGCGCTTGCGGTCTTCGAGGATGATGTCCCAGTCGCGCGCGAACACCCAGTCGGCAAACACCCAGTTGGCGAGATCCGCCATCTTGTAGGGCTGGAGTTGGTGTTTCTCGACGATATCGTCCCACACCGGGCCTTTGTCCTCCATCAGCATGGTGAGCGAGCATGGCCGCACCTGGCCACGGCGGCAGCCGAAAGCCTCGCCGATCTCATGCCAGATATGCTCCCAGCGGAAGCAATCGCCATTGGTGATATTGAATTCCTGGTTGGCGCAGCCCGGATCGGTCGCCGACCAGGCTTCGAAACGGCCGAGAATCTCGGCATCGGTATATTTGTTGAGCGCCTGCCAGGCGGCCGGCCGGCCAGGGAAATCGAACGGAATATCGAGCTCGCGCGCGATGATGGCATATACAGAGACGAAATTGAGCGTATTCAGCGGCACGCCCGCCGATAGACCGATGACGATCTCGGGCCGCACCATGGTCAGGCCCCATTTTTTGCCCTGTCGCAGCTCGGTCAGATAGTCCTGCTGATTGTAATAGAAATTGGGCGGCATGTGGCGCGGGTCGGTTTCGACTGAAGGGGTTTTGTAGGGCCCGAGATGGCAGCCGTAATATTTACCGCCCTGGGTGAGCGTCACACGTTCCAGGCCGGGCGCGATGCGGTCGAGGATGCCGATGGAATTTCGCACCAGGGCGAGATTGCCGGAGATATTCTCGGCCTCGAAGCCGCCCGCCAGACCGCAGTAGAACACGTGCGTGGCGTCGCTGAGCGGCGCGAGCTTGGCCTCGGCGTCCGCCTCGTCTTCGAGATCGACAGATATGAAGGTGGCCTTGGTGTCAAAGCCAGGCGCGCCACGGCTGAGGCCAACCACATCCCAACCGCCATCGGCCTCCAGCGCCTGAACCACATTCCGCCCCGTCGTGCCGCGCGCCCCAACGACGACCGCCTTTTTGTTCGCCATGTCTCTCTCCCTTTTGCCCTTATTTAGAGCGATTTCCGCTGCCGCATTATCCGCCATCCACCGCCCCGCGCAAGCCGCTCAATGGCGTTGAAACCCGGCGGACTTGACAATTCGCCCCAACCCCTGCTTTTTGTGCGCCCTGGTGAATATGCGGCTGTGGCGGAACTGGTAGACGCGCAGCGTTGAGGGCGCTGTGGGGGAAACCCCGTGGAGGTTCAAGTCCTCTCAGCCGCACCATTCCCCGGGCTGGCGCAATCTAAATTGCGCCGCTGGTGCGCGTTGCGGTCGTGGCGGAACTGGTAGACGCGCTAGATTCAGGTTCTAGTGGGGGCAACCCCGTGGAGGTTCGAGTCCTCTCGACCGCACCAGCATTCCGCCGCCCCCGGAGAAAACCTATTGCGCCGCCGCCTCCGATCTCGGCTGCAAATTCTCCACCAGGGTTGCCCAATAGCTCGCCCCCCAGCCCAACGCCTCATCGTTAAAATCATAGTTGGGATTGTGCAGGAAACAGCCGCCGGGCTGTCCGGCATTGCCCATCCAGATATAGGAGCCGGGGCGCGACAGCAGCATGTAGGAAAAATCCTCCGAGCCCATGACCGGCGGCAGATCGTGATGCACCTTGGCCTCGCCGGCCACGCGCGCCGCCGCATCGGCCGCCAATTGGGTTTCCGCCGCACTGTTCACGGTGGCCGGGAACTGGCGCATATAGTTTATCTCGACGCGGCAACGATGGGCGCTGGCGATGCCCTCGGAGATGCGCGTGAGGCTGGCTTCGATCTCGTCACGCACCGCATCCTTGAAGCTCCGCGTCGTCCCGGCGAGCTGGACGCGCTCAGGGATCACGTTGAACGCATCGCCGCCGTGGATTTTGGTGACGCTGACCACGGCCGAATCGAGCGGATCCTTGATGCGGCTGGCGATGGTCTGCAGGGCGCCGACGATTTCCGCCGCGCAGGGCACTGGATCGATGCCGAGGTGGGGCATGGCGCCATGCGCGCCCTCGCCGATCACATCGATCTCAAACGCATCGCAGGCCGCCATCATTGGCCCGACGCGAACCGCGAATTCGCCGACTTCCAGGCCGGGCCAATTGTGCAGGCCGTAGACGCCATCGACCGGAAAATTTTCGAACAGGCCCTCATCCACCATGGTGCGGGCGCCGCCAAGGCCTTCCTCGGCCGGCTGAAAAATGAAATTTACCGTGCCGGAAAAATTCTTGGTCTCGGCGAGATATTTGGCTGCGCCGAGCAACATCGCCGTGTGGCCGTCATGGCCGCAGGCATGCATCACGCCGTCATGGCGCGAGCAATGATCGAAACCGTTCTGCTCCTGGATCGGCAGCGCGTCCATATCGGCCCTAAGGCCAATCGAGCCGCCGCCGGGCGTGCCCTTCAAGACCCCGACCACACCGGTCTCGGCGAGGCCACGATGTACCTCCAGGCCGAAGGATTCGAGCAATTTGGCGACCACATCGGCGGTCCGGTTTTCTTCGAACCCGAGCTCCGGATGGGCATGGATATCCTGCCGCCAGCCGGCCATTTCCTGCTGGAACTCGGCGATGCGATTGATCATCGGCATGTCTGCTTCTCCCCAATTTAAGAGCCCAGCATAGCAAGCAGGCGCCGGAGAGGATAGAATCTAAACCATGGCCAAATTGACAAAATTCGCCGCCATTTTGGCAACGGCAGAGGAGCGCTCCGGCGGCGCGGCGGCGCTCAAGAAACTCCTGCCCAAAGCCAAATCGTCCAAGGCCCTTCAGGCTGTCGCGGACGACCGCTATCTGTCCTTGATGTCTCTTCGCGTGTTCTCGGCCGGTCTGAAGCACAGCATGGTTGCCGATAAATGGCCGGCCTTCGAGGAGGTCTTTCTCGGCTTTGCACCGAAGCGCGTCGCCGCCATGCCGGATGAGGAATTGGAAGCGTTGCTCAAGGAAACGCGCATCATCCGCCATTGGGGGAAAATCAAGGCGACGCGCCACAATGCGGCGGCGCTGGCGGAGATTGCCGCCGCGCATGGTGGCTTCGGCGCCTGGCTGGCGGATTGGCCGGCAAACGATATCGTCGGCCTCTGGGACGCGCTTCAAAAACGCTTCAGCAATCTCGGCGGCAATTCCGGGCCCTACTTTCTGCGCATGGCCGGCAAGGACAGCTTCGTGCTGACCATGGACACCATCAAAGCGCTCAACAAATGGGGCGCCGCTACGGGCGAGCCCAAGGGCAAGAAAGCGCGCCACGAGGTACAACAGGTGTTCAATCAGTGGGCCGATGAGAGCGGCTTCAATTTGTCTCAGATGAGCATGATTCTGGCGCGCTCGGTGGATTAATACCAAGGAGCAGTGATAATCCGTTAACCAGAAAGTAAGGCTGGCATGGCACCATCCGGCCATGTCGGATCCCAGCTTGTCAGCCCCGCGCCCGAGCGACGATCAATCGCGCGAGCGCCGCGCCCTCGGCGCTCCGGCGCTTGACGATGTGCGCGACGCGCTCGAAGCCGGCATTCAGGCCTATCGCAAGGGCGATTACCGGCACGCCCGGGTGCAAGCGGATAACGCACTCCGCGACATGCCCAATCAGCCCGACGCGTTCCACCTGATGGCCCTGATCAGCCATGAAACCGGCGCCCCGGACGCGGCTGTCGGCTATATCGAGCGCGCCCTCGCGGTGACGCCGGACAATGCCGCCTACCAGAACAATCTGGCGACCATGTATCTCGCTGCCGGGCGCGACGCCGACGCGCGCGCCATTCTCGCCCGCCTGATGGACAACCATCCGGATTATCCCGGCGGTTATTATAACCTCGCCAATATTTTCAAGGCGGACGGCGATCTGGAATCGGCGCGCAATCACTATCGCCTGGCGATCAACCACCAGCCCGACTTTGTCGATGCCCACGTCAACCTGACCCAAACGCTGCTCGAATTGGGATCGATTGGCGAAGCGCTCGAATCGGCGCGGAATGGCGTTGAATGCGGCCCGGTGTCGGCCCTGGCCCACGCTTCTCTTGCCGCCGTGCTGCTGACCAACGGCGATCTCGCGGCGGCGGCGGACGCCTGCCGCAAGGCGATCAGCCTCGACGCGGTCCCCGGCGAGCCTTATCTCGCGCTCGGTAACGCCTTGATCGGCCAGCGCCAGTTCGACGACGCCGTCGCACCGCTATGCCAGGCAAAACAGCGTTTGCCCGAGCACGCCGCCGTGCACAACAGCCTCGGCGTGGCCTATTTGGAAAGCAATCAGCTTGAGGAGTCTGAAGTGGCGCTGCGCCGTGCCATCGCGCTGGCGCCGGCCCTGATCGAAGGCCATAGCAACCTCGCCCACCTGCTGAATCTGCGCCATCAATCGGAAGATGCGGCGGCCCATGCCTGGCGCGCCGTGGAGCTTGATGAGAATTTTGCCGCGGGCTGGAATAATTTGGCCGGCGCGCTGTTGGCCCTGGATCAGCCCGAGGAAGCCCTGACCGCCGCCGAGCGCGCCATTGCACTCGGCGCCGATTCCGCAGAGGTCGAAAACACGCTCGGTAGTGCGTTGGCCGCATTGGCGCGGGATGCTGAAGCGCGCGCCGCTTTCGAGCGCGCCATCGCGCTGGCGCCGGAGAGCGCCGAGATCCATTTCAATCACGCTCTCAGCCTGCTCACTGCCGGCAATTACCGCGCCGGCTTCGCCGAATATGAATGGCGCCTCAAACTCGGCGGCGACGCGGTGTCGCATTTCAGGGCGCCCATGTGGGACGGTACGGCTTTGGACGGCGCCACCATTCTGCTCCATGCCGAGCAGGATTTCGGCGACTGCCTGCAATTCGTCCGCTTCGCACCGCTGGTAGCCGAGCACGGCGGGCGCGTTATTCTCGCCTGCCAGGAGCCGCTGCGCAGATTGTTAGAGAATGTTGCCTACATCAGCGAGATCATTTCGTTGGGAGGGCCGGTGCCGGATTTCGCGCATCATGCGGCGCTCGCCAGCCTGCCTCATATTCTCGACGTGAACCCGGAGAAATTACCGCCGGCTTTGGCCTATGTGCCGCCGCGCAAAACGCCGTGGCAATTCGAGGCAGCGGCGCCGGCGCGCCTCAAAATCGACTTCGCCTGGTCCGGCAACCCGGCCAACAAGATCAACCGGCGGCGCTCCTGCCCGGTCGAATTCCTGGCGCCGCTGTTTGCACGCGACGACATCGCCTGTTACGGCCTCCAGGTCGGCCGTGGTGCGTGCGGTTGGGGCGGCACTGGATAGTTTTGAACCGAGTATCTGATCTTTTTTGTTGGCCCCTCAAACGCCGGGCGGTCGCGTCCGCTCCCTTGGCTACCTCGTATTAACTC